>DATIUW010000325.1:0-13303 GCA_035466435.1 Polyangiales bacterium
CTTCGCCACCTTGGCGCTTCAATGTGGTGGCGTGTCTATGCGCGGTGGTCGGCTTTCTTCTCGACACACCGTGGCGTTCTCACCAGACAAACTTCCGGTAGACCCGAGGATCGACTGCCGCGGCGCCAAGCATGCCGCCCGCAAGCGCCCCCGCGATGCCCGGGGTCATGACGTCCTGGCCCGTCAAGAACAGGCCGCGGACGGGCGTACGAGCGGCGAGCGCCTCCGACAACATACGGCGCGGCGTCGTTTCGACGCCGTAGAACCCGCCCTTCTCGTGGCGGGTAAACGCCGCCGTGGCGAGCGGGGTACCAAGCTCGCGGTATACGATGAGCGGCGCCAGGGCCGGGAACTTCTCCGCGAAGAACGCCATCAACTTGGCCTCGACGTCCTGCTTGAAGGCTGTCCATTCGGCGGCGAGCTCGCCAGGCTCGCGGTCGGCGAACTCGGCCACCGAGGACCAATCGGCCCACACCATCGCCTGGCCGGTGTGTTTGTTCGACGGGCCTGGGTCGTGCTCTGGATCCTTGAGCGACGGGAACGACACGAACAGCATCGGGATCGGGCTGCCGTCGGCGACCGCCCAGATGCCGTCATCGGTGTCCCAGTTCTCGTGGAACCAATGGTTGGAGCGCGTGGCTCCGTGCTTGGCGATGTCCCCCTCGAAGCCGAGGTAGACTTCGAAGTGGCAGACCGCTGGCTTGAACGACGCGATCTCGCGGGCCCACTCCTGCTCGCGAATCTCCTCGGGCAGCAATCGCTTCACCGTTTCTCCAGCTCCGATCGCCGAGACGATCGCGGGCGCCTTGAATTCCTCGCCAGCGCTCGTGCGCACGCCGATGGCCTTCCCCTCTTCGAACAGAATCTCGCTCACGGGTGTCTCAGGGCGCGCACTTCCGCCCGCCGCCTCGATCACCGGAACGAGCCCCGCGGCAATCGCGCTCGCGCCGCCCACAGGATAGCCCGCGCCGTCGAGGTAGTGCCTCATGATGATCGCGTGCATGCCAAAGCTCGCCTCCTTCGGTTTGCCGCCGTAGGTGCCCCACTGCGCCGACAGCACCGAAGCGAGCTTCGGATCGGTGATGGTGTCTGCGAGGACTTCGCCGGTCGTTCGACCGCACCACCGCTGAATCTTGCGCTTGTTCAACCAGCGCTGCGCAGAGCGAAAAGGCTCGGGAACGGACCGCCCCCCGGCAACCATGTGTGCAACCGTCTCCGCCGACTCCAACGCCTCGAAGTAGGCGTCGATTTCGGTCGCGTTGTTCGGGAACCGGTCTTTGAGCTCCATCTTGTATGCGGCTTCCGGTCGCGCAACAGCGATCTCGAAGTCATCCGGAAAGTGAAGGGTGTCGTAGACCGTTCCCACAGAGCGAAACTCGATCGTCCCCCCGCTGAGCCAGTCCAAGATCCGACCTGCGAACTGGTCGTGACCAAACAAGCCGCAGTAGTGAAGACCCACGTCCCAGCTGAAGCCCTCTCGAGAGAAGGAGTGGGTCAGCCCTCCGATCGACTGCGCTTGCTCGAGAAGCAGGACTTTGTGTTCCAACCGGGACAGGGCAGCAGCGGTCGTCATGCCACCCATGCCCGATCCGATGACGATGACATCGAATTCGCTCATTGGTGCTCCCCCGACCCCCGCTCAGAACCGGACCGGGAACTCAGCTAACCGCAAGAGCGGCGGCGCGTCAATGCGACTGAGGATCGCATGATCTTGCCCGTGGAGCTCTCCTTGACGGGAGCCAGCGAAGATCTACCACGGCTCCATGCCCGCTCCCGTCACCTCGGACCTCGTTTGGAGAGAGATCGAAAAGCGCTCGTTCGCGGTTCTTTCCTACGTGAATCCCAAGGGTCAGGCCCGCTCCTCTGGCATCGTCTACGTTCCGATCGACCGGGTGCTCTACGTTCGCGTCGCGAAGGATTCGTGGAAGGCAAAGCACATCCGGCAGAACCCCCACGTCGCGCTCAACGTGACCATTCCGAAACGCGTTCCGTTCATGCCCTGGATCGACATCCCCGACGCGACGATCGCATTCAGCGGCACCGCGCGCGTACTTCCAATGGGCGAGGTCGAGCCGAAGCTCCTCGAAGCGCTTCTGGAACGGATGTTCGATCACCCGAACAACGATGACAACTGCATCATCGAGATCCACCCGACCGGTCACTTCGCGACCTACGGCGTCGGTGTGTCTCTTCTCGACATGCGCGACCCACAAAAGGCCCGCGGCCGCACACCCGTCGGGTAGTGGGGGTAAGAGTGGCGGTTAGGGAGACCGGCTCTTCAAAGCCGCGGCCGTCGATCAGGAAGGTTCGTGGGAGTCACCCGACCTCCGCAAGGTTACGTTCCACTTGCCAGAGATCCCAATCCAATGAAGGCGATCCGACGTCGGTAGCTCGTGTACACGACTCACAGATATCTGGACAACGGTGAGTCGATCGGCCCGATGGCCGACTCACGGATATCTGGACAGCGGGCAAGCCGGTTTGAGGGGTGCGGCTTCCGGATATCTGGACAGTGATGACTCGGCTGGCTCATGAGCTCTCTTATTGATATCAAATACTGAACACATGTCAAGTGTCTAAAAGCGCTTCGTGGGGAGGAGGTGCGGTGGCTCTCGGATCTCGGCCCTGCGGGCCGAGATTAATCCTTCCTCAATCGAGTGCCGCCGGCCCGTCGGTTAGTCGAAAGGATGCGTGGCCTCGCACTCGCGCGAAGTTGGCTACCGGTCGGCATCGTAGGGCCGGACGATCTCCATCCAGCGGCCGCCGCCATCTGTGCGAGTCCAACCATGCTTTTCATAGAACGCGTGCTCATTTTCCGTCTCGAGGTGCCAGCGCCGAATTCCTCGAAGGTACGGTGACTCGTGCAAGAACTTCAGGAGCTCTGTCCCCAATCCTCGTCGTTGGTACTCTTCGATCAAGAAGATGTCACAGAAATAAGCGTAGGTAGCTCGATCGGTGACAACGCGTCCAAACCCGATCTGAACATCACCTAGATAGACGCCAGCGCAGAGCGAGTGTTCGACCGCGCGATCGACCGTCGCTCGTTTAATGCCCTTTGCCCAGTACGACCGGAATGCCAGATAGCGATGCACTACGTCGAGGTCGAGCCGCGCCTTGTCGGTGCTGAGCAGGAATTCGCCAATTTCTAGCTCGCGAGGTTCGTCGTTTTCCATCTCCGCGCTCCTTGACACGATATAGATCCTAGTGACCAAGTCATCTGGCTCAAAGGCTCGTCGATGCACGTCGCGTGGAATCGAGTCACTTTTGGATGGCGATGCCCGTCACCAAATGCGGTCATCAGCGCCAAACGCGTCTCGCTGGTATGAAGAGCAGCGCAACGCCCGCCTCCCTCGCTCAGGGCAACGCTCGCTCGGGTCTTCTCTTCTTCAAGTCCCAGCGAAGCTCGGATTGTCCGTCGTGAAGGAACTGATTCGGAGCCAGCGCGTGATCCGCCGGCAGTAGACCGGTGCACCAACCACCTTCATGCGCCCGCTTTCCATCGCGTCCATCATGTCGACCTCGCCGTACCAGATGCGCGTCATGAGATCGAGCGTGGAGGTGATGTAGACGTCCGTCTCGAATCCGAGATCCGTGTCGCACACCTCGACCTCGCCGTTACGCACATGAAGGTAATGCCTCGGAGAATCCTTGACGTCGGTGAGGTTGAGCTGGACGGAGGTGTTCCCAGACGGCAGCTCGTCGACATCGAGTCGACCGGCAAAGTCGCGCGCGAGTCCCGACGCGGTGTTCGCCTTGTCGGTCATACCCTCGCGCGCATACCGCATGCCCCATTTCGCCATCTCCGTCAGAAGCGGAGCCAGCGCTTTGCCCGACGGCGTCAGAAAGTACTCGTAACGGTTGCCTCTCTCCGCGCGCTTGCGGATGATGAGACCCTGCGATTCGAGAGACCTCAATCGATCCCTGAGCAATGAAGGCGAGATGTTGGGGATGAACTTCTGAATCTCGGAGTACTTCGTCGAACCGAAGAACATCTCGCGGAGAATCTGCAGGGTCCAACGCTCGCAGAGCACGGATGCTGCCATGGAAATCGGGCATGCTTCGCCGTAGTCGTACATCCCAGGGCTCCCCGGTCGGTTTTTGCTTCCGAGAGCTTACTACAGGATCTGTAGCGAGTTACTACAGATCCTGCCATGACTCTTTCCGTCGCCGCGCCGTAACGTGTTCGCCATGGCAACACGTGAGCAAGCAGCGCAACCGGGGAGCCGCGACGCGGCCCGAAATCGCACACTCGAGATCGCGAGACAGTGGGAAGCGGGAGAAACCGGTTGCGGCGTGCTCATCGTGGGGCTCAAACGCGAGATCCGCGGCATTCAGGCGGGTGAGTTGCTGCACGTGACCGCCCTCGATGCCGGCGCCCCACGAGACATCCCCGCGTGGTGCCGACTGACGGGACACACACTGATCGCTGCGGATCACCCCACGTACGTCCTGAGGAAGAGGGACGACTGATTCGACCCACACATCAACGCTGGAGGAAAGAGAAATGGCTGAACGAAAGAAACTGGTAATCGTGAATTCCCGTGGCTTCGATGACGAGCGATCGTCGGTCGCCTGGAGCATCGCCAACACCGCCGCAGCGTCGGACATGGACGTCACCATGTTCCTCGTCGCCGCCGGAGTCGATTGGGTCCGCAAGGGCGCAGCGGGCGTTGCTCGACTCAATCCGCTCGATCCGAGCATGAGCGACATGATCGGTAGCTTCCTCGGCAATGGAGGACGCATTCTCGTCTGTCCGCCGTGTGCGAAGGTACGCGGATACACCGAGGAATCGTTGATCGACGGCGCGACGGTCGCGGGCGCGCCCGCAATGCTCGAAGAGATCAACGCAGGTGCCGCGGCACTCTCATTCTGAGCAGATTCGAGACCGGGAGGGTACCGGTGGAGGTTGTGAGGCAGCATGAGGCGGTCCTTGGCTCGCCCGGTTTTGGTCTTGAGCTCGATCAAAGTTGGTAGATCCACGACTAGGAGTTCGACGCCCTCATCCTTGATTGATTCGCTATGGGAGACCAGCTCTTCAAAGCCGCGGCCATCGATCAGCGTTCCCAGGCAATCGAGCGGCCCGAGACGCGTGGATAACAGCACGTGTCCCTCGCCGAGCAGGGCCGATTCGTGGGGTGGAAAACGACGATTCGCGAGCTCGCGAACGTGCGCGTCGAGCCATCTCACTTCGACGCTCGTTTCGTCGTTTGCTATTTGTAGATGTCCTTCCGATGGCCAACCTTGAGGACGATCACGACTACCCGATCGTCGAAGACTTCGTAAACGACGCGATACTGCCCCACACGGATGCGGAATACGTCGTCGTAGCCTTGCAGCTTTCGGGCGCCGGAGGGTCGAGGTCTGTCAGCTAGGCCGCGGATCGCTTCGACCAGGCGGTTTCGGTCGCGTTTTGCGATTCGTCTGAGTTGCTTCTCCGCAGTCCGGGTGAGCTCGACGCTATAGGAGGCCATCGCGCTTCAGGTCGCGTAACACGTCTTTGAGCGGGCGCGTCGGCTCCGTACGGAGGCGCTTCACATCCTCGATATCCTCGATTTCTTCGAGACGATCCAACAGCGCGGTCTCGATGAATCGATTCATCTTGAGTCCCTTCGCGCGGCAGTACTCCTCGACCGCCTCTTTGACCCGGGCGTCGATTCTCGCTGCGAGCTGGGCTTGGCCCTTAGACATGCTCACATTTTAATGCGAACGCTATCTTTTGCAAGCTAATCGATGCTCACTAGGTCGAGAGGAACGCGGCAAGCTCGTCGAAGACCAATCGGATTCGGCGGCTGGTGTGCAGTTCGCGGTGGGTGGCCAACCAAATGGGAAAGACGATGGATTCCATGTCGGGCAGGACGCGCTCGACCTCCGGGGTTGCTGCCCCTAGCTCGTCCGCGTAGTGCATGAAGAACGCTGTTTCGAAGGTGCCGGCGTCATGGCCGAGCGTGCGGTTTCGCTGACGGCGTGGAAGAGACCGAGATCTTGATTGTGGACCTCGGAAGAACAGCGGCCGAGTGGCTGGCCGTCGAAGGATCGCCCACAGCCCCGGCCGCGGTGACTGGAAGCCCGAGATTTTTACGTCAGGGCCTGATTTCTGCGACCCTTGCGCATGGTCATGGACTACCTCAGCTCGATCGCTGTTCTTCTCGAGGACTGGCTGGCCGTTCTGATCACCCTCTTGGTCGGCATCCTGGTCGTCTGGGCAGCCTACCGCCTCCTGCTCAAACGCCAGGCCCCCACGTCGAAGAGCCGGATGCTCCAACAGGTCTTCATGGTGATGCTGGTTGCGATCTTCGTCATCACGCTGATCCTCGAGCTGCCGATCGGAGATGCACCGCGCGGGCAACTGTTGAGCCTGCTCGGCATTCTGGTGGCGGCAGCGATTGCTTTGTCTTCTACGACGCTGCTCGGAAACGCCATGGCGGGGCTGATGTTGCGGTCGCTGCGGAACTTCAGACCGGGCGATTTCATCGTCGTCGAGGGGATCCGGGGGCGTGTGTCAGAGCTCACACTCCTCCGCACGGAGATCCAGAACGAGCGACGGGATTTGACCACGCTGCCGAATCTATACCTCGTGACGAACCCGGTGACGGTGGTTCGGTCGTCGGGCACGTTCATTTCCGCCACGGTTTCGCTCGGATACGACATCTCGCGTGAGAAGGTCGAAAAGCTCCTACTCGAGGCCGCCGAAAACGCGGGTCTAACCGACCCTTTCACCTTCGTTCTGCAGCTCGGGGATTTCTCGGTCACCTACCAAGTCGCCGGGTTCCTCGAGGAAGTGAAGTACCTGATCAGCGCGGAATCGAAGCTTCGCGAGAACATGCTCGATGCCTTGCATGGTGCGGGCATCGAGATCGTCTCACCGACGTTCATGAATCAGCGTCAGCTCTCCGCCAGTCGAGTGTTCATCCCCGAAACAAAGCGCGCCATGAAAGCCGAGCCCCACGCGGTTGAGGAGCCCCGGCCCGAGGAACGCATGTTCGACAAGGCCGATCTCGCCGAAACCGAGTCTAATGCGGAGCAGGAGCTCAAGGATGTCCTCGAGGAGCTCGAAGCGCTCAAAAAGGCTGACGAGGAAGCTTCCAAACCCCGCATTAGCGAGCTGGAGGCAAAACTCGCCGAGCTCGAGGCCGCGATCAAGCTGCGTCAGGAACAGAACGAGAAGTCAAACGACGGAAAGGATTAGCCGACCGCGTCGTCGAAGGGTGGAGGCAAACTGCCATGCTCGAGCACGTCCCCCCGGTTGACACTCACCAACACGGAAGTATCCGCTGGGGTGAACGCAGATGAGCTCCCCAGCGCATCACATCGTCCTGATTCCAGGCATGTTTGGCTTTTCACGCCTCGCCGGCTACGACTATTTTGTTCACATCGCCAAGGCGTTGGGGGACCGCATGCGGACAGCCGGCGAGCCTTGTGAGCTCGTGGTCGTATCGGCACCCCCGACAGGGTCCATCCGCAGAAGGACCCAAGTCGTGATCGACACGATCGAGGAGCACTGCACCAAGGATGAGGGCCCCATTCACCTGATCGGACATTCGACGGGCGGCCTCGACGCTCGGCTGTTGACCTCGCCGAGCGTCACTCTCGACGTTCCGTCGTGGATCGAGCGCGTTCGCACCGTTGTCACCCTCAACACCCCTCACCAGGGCACGCCGGTGGCCTATTTCTTCTCTACCCTGTCGGGAACACGGCTTCTCTATGCGCTGTCGTTCTTCACGTTTGCGACGCTGCGATTCGGTGGCCCTTCACTGACCGTGTTCTCGTCGTGGATCGCATTCTTGGGCAGGCTCGACGATGCCTTTGGTGTGAATGTCGAGCTGCTCGACAGGAGCGTTCAGCTCGTCTTGCGCTTCATCGAGAAGGAAGGGCAACTCGAAGTGGGCGAGTGGCTGGACGGGATCCGTCACGACCAAGGAGGCGTCATCCAACTCACTCCGGAATCGATGGATATGTTCAACGCGTCGGTCGAAGACAGCTCGGTGGTACGGTATGGCTCGGTCGCAAGCTGGGGTCCGTCACCAGGCCCAGTTCGGTTTCTTTCGAGCGTGCGTTCGCCCATGGCCGCACTTTCGGCCACGCTGTATTCGACTCTCTACGTCATCGCGAGTCGCGCTTCGAAAACCTATCCGTACCCGTCCCCCGAGGCGACCGCGCGCGCGAAGATCGAGCATGCGCTCGGGCGACAGTTGGCAGACGAGGTCAATGACGGCTTGGTGCCCACGGCAAGCATGGTCTGGGGAGATCTGCTTTGGGCGGGAGCGGCGGACCATCTCGATATTCTTGGCCACTTCCACGGCGGACGCGGCTCGACCCACACCGACTGGCTGACGAGCGGCGCAGGGTTTCGTCAAGACGACTTCGCACAGGTGATGGATGCAATCACCGATTTTCTGCTCGACCGTCGTTGTATTTGAACTCAGTTGCAGCGGATCGACTCGGTGTCGAGCTTGGGCGGCGCCTTCTCCCAGGCGTAGCCCACTTTAGCGAGGTCGAAGGCCATGTCGAAGAGCTTCTTCATGTACTCCGTGTCGACATACCCTTCAGACTCTGCCGTGAAGTCCGAGGGAATGTACGCGAGGTTGAAGTCTAGACCGTCGCGGCACGTTTGAAGGTAGATGCGGTAGAGGTCGCCGATGCCTTGGGTCCGGACGATCGACTCGATCGAGCGGCCCAAAATGGGAAGGAGCCTGTTCTTAACTGCCTCGTATGTCGGATCGAGGCGTGAGTTGCGAATGATGTAGACCTCGGGGCGCTCGGGTACCGCGAGCTTGTCGAGGACTTCGTCGTAGTCGACGCCCACGGGGTAGAGGAACACTTGCGAGGTGGCGCCACCATCGACGTGGAGCTCGTCGTACTTCTTGTCACCTGCTTGGATCTCGATGAGCACGGGGGGAAACCCGCCCGGAACGGCTGCCGAGGCAAGCAGGATTTGGCGGATCAGTTTCAAGGCATCGGGATGGCCACTGTTTGCGATCACGCCGATGCGCCAAACGACAGGCCGCATCGAGTCGAGGTTCGTGGTGCCGATGTTCAGCTCGCGGCCCTTGCGGTGCTCGGCGGCGATCTTCTGCATCGTGTCGTCGTCCACGTACTTCGCGATCAACGCTTGGAGCGGTTCGGTGGTCGCTAGGGCATCGGTGCGAAGCGCCCTGATCTTCCCACGCTTCTTGAAGAGATCCTTCTCGGTGACGTCTACCGAGACTTTCCTCAACACGTCGTCGTACTCGGGTCCGAGGAACGCGAAGGGCGCAATGAGCGCTCCCGCACTGATGCCGGTGACCGTCGTGAACTCCGGCCGATCCCCGGCTTCTGTCCAACCGAGCAACAGCCCCGCGGCAAACGCGCCGTCCTCGCCGCCCCCAGAAATCGCAAGATAGGCGTGACGACGACCGTATACGCCGGGGTAGCGCTCCTTCATCTCGGTCTTGTTCTTGGCAAGCCAGTCGTGTTCCCATGGCGGAGGCTCGTCACCCCACAACCGCGCATGTGCAATCCCAAGCACCTCTGCGCTTTCGACATCTCCTTCGGGCAAAGGGAAGCGTTGGGGGACGTGGGCGCAGGCGAGCATGAGCCCGGCGAGCAGCGAAGTGACGATTCGTGCGCGGGTACACGCCATGACTCGCGACCGCATTCTAAGGATCAAATGGCGATGAACACGGCCGGGGTGTCGTTGCTTGCGGTGGTCTTTCTCTTTACCTTGACGCACCCGGCGGAGAGAACGATCGCGCAGGAGACCAAAAGAATGGCTGCGATTCGTATGCTTGATTTCTTCATGATTCGATTCCGTTTCTTGAAGGTGATTGCTACACCCTCGGTGACATTGTTGAGCTGACCGAGCCGGCCGAAACTTTGGGCGAGACCCGCCAACCTAGATCAGTTCCTTCTTCGTCGGTCGACGAAACGCGTCTGCGTAAGGTTCCGACCCTCGGCGGGCAACATCGCTTCACTCTTGCCCTTCTTGGTGAACAGGTCGCGCTTGCACGCGAGGCCAGTGATGACCGCGCCAGGGATGAGCATAATCCAAGAGACCATCGCGATCTTCTCTTTCTTCGAGAAGCTGCAGTTCGCGGCCGACGCCTGCGAGGGAGCAAGTAACAGGGCCGCTCCGAGAGCGGCGCCGAGCAAGAACGGTTGAAATTTCTTTATCATGTCGGTTCCTTTTTTTGGCACTGGGGAGCTCGTTTCAGACACGAGCGAGGTCGCGATTTCAGTCGCTCCTTCCATCGCCCGCTGCTCGGTCGCTTCGAAGTCGAGGTCGACGAGCAAGATTTCGGTCTCCTCCCGCGCCGTCATCGAGACGACGCGCTCGGCCGTGACGCCGACACCGTCACCGGTACCAAGGACGACTTCGCCGAGGGTCACCTCTCCGCGCACGATATGGAGCCACGCCCCTCTCCCCTCCGAAAGCCGGTGAGCGATATGCCCTCCGCGGTCGAGGATGGCGGAGTACAAGAACGCATCCTGGTGGATGCGGAGCGAGTCGTCTCGCGCGTCAGGGGAAGCGACGACACGTAGAATTCCATGGCGGTCTGCAAAGCTGAAGTGTTTCTGCTCGTGTCCTGGCTCGAGCCCTGCCACCGAGGGACGCAGCCAAATCTGAAAAACGTGCGCCCATTCGGTCGGCGACGCGTTCGTCTCACTGTAGCGTACCGCGCGTCCAGCCGTCATGCGCTGGAACTCCCCCGCTCGGATGAAACCCGATTGACCCATCGAATCCTCGTACGAGAGCGTGCCCTCGAGAACGTAAGTGATGATCTCTGCATCCTCACGTGGTGCCTTGGTCCCGGTTCGAGGTGGCAGACGGCCTTCCTTGAAAATGCCGAGGGCTCCGAAGCCGCCGGCGAGCGTATCAGCCGCTTCTTGGGGGTCGAAAGTGAGCCAGGCTTCCTGCTTGCGGCGCCGCTGGTGCTGGCGCTCCTTGGCTCTGCGGAGTGTGATCATCAGCGCCCTTCGCTGCGGCCCTTCAAGACCTTCGACTCGGCACTCAACCCAATTGGGGACTCATGACGAAGGATCCCTGCGAGGGACAGAAACGCGTTCCTCACCGAAGAGATGACCTCCGGGTGTGTGGCAGTCGCCTGGATATCTCGGTCTAGGACTCGCAACATGATCTGCGTCTTCGTCGCGATTCCTTCGTGGTTCGAACGCCGATCAATTCGTACGTGCCACCGGGCTGCTTCCTCCCACTCGGTTCCGCTGAAGATCGCTGCGCACCAATTACGGACAGCTCTTCCAACCTCGTCGGTCGGCTCGAAACCGCAGAAAGCAGTCTCTACGGGGTGGCCCATGCTACTTTCTCGGAAGGGCGACAGCGCCTTCACGCTGTCTATCCAATCCGCCTCTGATCTCAACGCAGCCGGCGTCCCTGAATGATCTGGACGAGGACGACGATCGCCGCCACCACGAGGAGGACGTGAATGAATCCCCCCATCGTGTACGAGCTGACCAATCCAAGCCCCCAGAGCACCAACAAGATCACGGCGATTGTCCACAACATCCCCCCGCCTCACTTCAGGTGAAGCCCGTCGAGCTTCTTTTGAATGGCTTCCTTCGTGTCCCCGAACTTCTCCTGGATGATGCCGTAGAGCTTGTTTACGGAGCCTTCCGCCTTCTTGAAGTCGTCCTCGGTAAGCTCGCCCCAAGCCTTCTTGGCTCGTCCCCGCACCTGATCCCAGTTCCCTCTTGTTTGATCTTGATTCATGTGATTCTCCTCGATGGTTGGCTAAAGCACGTTCCGGGCCATGATGAGGCGTGAGCAAAGTCGGGCACTTACATCGTGGGTCGCTCGGAAGTTCCTGCCTCATTCAATCATTATGGTGTAGCGAGTCGTTCAATTTGAAGGACTTGGTCGACCCAGCTCATGCCGCTCAGTTGCCTGGGCTACCCACGATGATTTCCACCCGGCGGTTGTTGGCGCGCCCCTCTGCCGAATCGTTGTTTGCCATGGGCTCGCTCTCCCCCTTACCTACCGCCGTGATGCGATCGGGCGCGACTCCCTGACTGATCAGGTAGCTTCTCACAGAGTCGGCACGCTTCTGCGAGAGTTGCTGGTTGTAGCCTTCGGGGCCCCGCGAGTCGGTGTGTCCTTCGACGACGATCGGATCGTCGGGGTAGCCCTCGAGTGCGTCCGCCACGTCGTTAAGCCGTGTCTTCGCCACGTCGCGCAGCTCGCTAGAGCCTGTCTTGAAGATCACCGCACCGGACAGCGTGATCGTCATCCCGCGAGCGTCTTGTTGCACGTTCGCGACGTCTTCGAGCGCCTGGAGTGCTTCTTTGGCCCGCTTCTCGGCCGCGAGGCGCGCGCTCGTTTCGGTGGCAAGCGCCCCTTGGGACGCCTCGAGCTCAGCCGAAGCCGTTATCGCCGTCGTTCGGAGTTCCTGCGTGTACCCGGCCTCAGACCGCTCTTCCTGATTCTTCGCTTCGATGGCCTCGGCCTCGGCCACCGCGATTTGAACCCTGCGATGCGCAATATAGGCTAGGTCTTCGGCTTTTTCCGAGCGCGCGTCCTCTTGATGCGCTTTCTCGGCTTTCGCGAGGGCTTGCTCGGCGTCGTGCAAGCCAGAGGGATTGAGCTCTTCGGTGATTCCGTGGGAGGCGCGCTCGTAGGCACTCCTCGCATCGGTCAGCTGAGCCGACGGTGCGGTGGAAGCACATGACGCACACAGCACGGTCCCGAGGAGCAGCCACAGCGCGCGGCCAATTCGATTCGTGATTCGTCCCGACATGATCAAAGCCCTTCCTTCTTCAGCTGGTCAACTTTGTGTTTGGCTTCACGCGCTTCCTCACGGACGTCTTCCAGCTTCGCCAATGCGAGCGCGAGCTCTGCATCCGCTTCGGCCCGTTCGAGCATTCGGTCGCCACGAGCCTTTTCACCGGCTCGATAGAGCTTTTCCGCGCTCGCGATCTGTTCGTTCGCCAATTGCAGATGGAGCGCTGCGTCCGGATTGCCCGAGGCACCGACTTCTTGTGCAGCGCGGACCGCGGATTGGGCGTCCGTGAGCTTCCCCTGATTCACACTGCCGGAGGCGCACCCCACGCCGACCAAGACGCTGAGGCTCGCGAGCAGCCATATCCAATATTGTCGTTTCATCGCTCTCTCCCTAGACTGGACCGAATCGACCCGACCCATTCTCTGTTCTCCAGAAATGCAAGGCCCGTGCCAACGCCATCAGCGATGCTGCGGGAGAGGTTCGACGAGGACCGTTTCCCCTGCGCAATGCGGAGCCATGCGGCTCACTCCTGAAAAACCCCCCGCGCATTCGCATCGCGGGGCTGCCTCCCGGGGCGGGTGCTCATTCAA
>DATIUW010000326.1:0-1769 GCA_035466435.1 Polyangiales bacterium
CGTTGTAGCTCAGATGTACTAGGGCGATCTGCAGCGCCGGAAACGCGTGCTGACCCGTGAAGGCGGTCGCCGCGAGCAGCGCCGTGATGCACGTGCCGATGTTGGCCCCGAGCGTGAAAGGATAAATCTGTTGCAGCGTCAGCAACCCGGCGCCGGCCAACGGTACGATCAGAGACGTAGTCGTCGACGATGACTGCACCAACACGGTGATGATCGCCCCCGAGATGATGCCAGCGAACGCTCCGCGTCCGATGGCGGAATGCAAGACCTGCTTGGCGCGGCCCACCATCAAGCCCTTGAGAGCTCTTCCCATCGCGGTGATGGTCGAGATGATCATGATCACGCCGATCGCGATCATCATCACGCCGCCGCCTTCGTCGCCGAGGGCGTCGGTGAGACGCGCGAAGAAACTCACCAAAGGCGTGGTTGCGGTGTTGACGAAGTCGAAGCCCTTCATGCTGACGGCGCTTCCGCCGAGCATGCCCTCGGCGAGCCATGCTCCGATCTGTTCGAGCGGGTGAAAGGCAATCTCGAAGGGAAGGAAGACTACGACGCTCCAAAGGTTGAAGAAATCGTGCACCGTGGCTGCGGCGAACGCACGCTCGAATTCATCATCGTTGCCGAGATGGCCCAAGCTGACGATCGTGTTCGTAATCGTCGTGCCGATGTTTGCGCCCATGATCATCGGAACCGCCGTCGAAACCGGCAAACCCCCGGCTACGAGGCCGACGATGATCGAGGAGACCGTGCTCGATGACTGGATGAGCGCAGTCGAGACCGTTCCGATGATCAAACCCATGAAAGGGTTCGTGGCAAACTGGAACAGCTCCGCGGCTCGCTCCCCTGCCGCCTCCCGGAAGCCCCCTCCGATCAGAGCGACTGCGACGATTAGCAGATAGACCAACAGGGCGACCGCCAGCCACTGGAATGCGGGACGCTCCCAGACCGGGCCTCGGGCGGTCGGTGTCGAGGTGATCGGCTCGGACGGAAGAGTCACGGCCCGCGCAGTTTGAACCATTTACCCCGTCAATTTGTGTCAACTCGGTGACGGCGGACCCCACCCTCGTCGACCAGCCCCGGATTGGGACTACCCGGGACCTCTGGCCTAAGCTTCGACGACTTCGACGAGCCACACCACCGAGCGAAGATGTCCTCGACCAGCATTGCCATCCTCGGCTTCGTGCTCGCCCAGCTCGCGATTGGCTACTGGGCTTCGCGTCGCGTCGCACACGAGGACGACTATCTCGTGGCTGGACGGCGACTGCCCGCGTCGCTTGCTGGCTTCTCTCTCTTCATCACGTGGTTCGGCGCGGAGTCGATCCTCGGTTCCTCTGCCGCGATTCATCAGGAAGGTTTGTCTGGAGGCCGTGCAGACCCCTTCGGCTATGCTCTCTCGCTTCTGCTATTCGGGGCGTTCTTCGCGGCCCGCTTCTGGCGCACGGGCTCGATGACGCTTGCGGACGTGTATCGAAGCCGCTTCGGCCGCACCACCGAACGCGTGGCGGCGTTCGTGCTCATTCCCCCGTCGCTCTTGTGGTCGGCCGCTCAGATTCGAGCGTTGGGTCAGATTTTGTCTTTTCAGACACCGCTCGGCCTCGAAGTCGCCATCGTGCTCGCTGCCGTCATCGCCGTTCTCTACACGTATCTCGGAGGTTTGCTTGGAGACGTGTGGACGGATCTACTCCAGGGCGCGCTGGTCGTGATCGGCCTTTGCGCCACCCTCCTCGCCCTGGTCCACTACCATGGCGGATGGGACGCGTCGCTGGCCC
>DATIUW010000327.1:0-10028 GCA_035466435.1 Polyangiales bacterium
GACGTCGACGCGATGGTCGAGGTCTTTGCCGGCCGCCTGCTCGGGAGACATGTATTCTGGCGTCCCGAAGATCATCCCGGTCTTGGTCAGCTTGCGGCCCGGAGCTCCGTCGGTCTCGATGTCGCTCATCTTGGCGATGCCAAAGTCGACGATCTTCACGAAATCGCCGACCCCATCACGCTTCGTCAAGAAGATGTTCTCGGGCTTCATGTCACGGTGGATGATTCCTTTTTGGTGCGCGGCCGATAGCGCCTGGCAGCATTGAACGACGATGGCGGAGGCCCGGGATGCCTCGACCGTGACTTCACGGCCCAGAAGATTTCCCAGATCTTCGCCTTCCAGGAACTCCATGACGAAGTAGCTGGCGCCGCGAACCGTCTCGCCGAAATCGAAAATGTCGACGATGTTTTCGTGGCCGATTCTCGAAGCGCTCTTGGCCTCCTGACGAAAGCGGGCGACCACCTCCGGCCGCCGCGATAGGTCGTCGCGAAGCACCTTGACCGCCACACGCTTGTCGATGTCCCGGTGCACACCCTGGTACACCAGTCCCATGCCGCCTTCGCCGATTCGGCGTTCGACGACGTAACGGCCGGCAAGCACGGTTCCGACGAGCGGATCGTCCGGATCGACCGCCCCGATGCTGATCTCGGAGGTCGTCACGAGACGTGTGGCGTCCACGGGGCAGAATAGTTCCCCACCCCCGTAGTCGGTTCTGCACGCGGGACACACCTTCATGGCACCAATTGCGAGCTAGCTCCCAGAATTCACGGTAGCATCGCGGTTCTTGCATAGCCAACGAAGCGGCTTGCCCTCCGAGCCCTCGTTGCCAAGACCCGGCAGCTTTGATACGCGCACGCCGTGGCTCCAACCGTGCGATTGCTAGACGAAACGTTGATCGACCAGATCGCGGCCGGCGAGGTCATCGAGCGGCCGGCCAACTTGGTCAAGGAGCTCGTGGAGAACGCCATCGATGCGCGCGCCACAGAGATTACCGTGTCAGTGGAAGACGGAGGCAGGGCCCAAGTGCGAGTCTGCGACGACGGAATCGGCATGTCGCGCGAGGATGTCCGACTTTCCGTCGAACGCCATGCCACCAGCAAGATCGCCTCGTTCGAAGATCTCGTGCGCGTCTCGACGCTCGGGTTCCGCGGCGAGGCCCTACCTTCGATCGCATCGGTTGCAAAGATGACGATCACCACGCGTCTCAGAGAGGGGCTCGAGGGCACGCGGCTCGTGGTGGAGGGAGGAGCGCTTCGCGAGATCGAGCCTGCCGGCTGCCCGCCCGGCACCACCGTCGAGGTGACCGAGCTGTTCTACAACGTTCCGGCCCGACGCAAGTTTCTTCGGGCACGTCAAACCGAAACCTCACGAATCTTGGAAGTTTGTCAGCGTATGGCCTTGAGTCATCCGGGGCTTCGAGTGACCGTGACCTCGGACGGAAGGGTCGCCAGGCGGTACCTGCCGGCGAGCACCCTCGCCGAGCGCGCCGGCCAAGTGCTTGGCCAACACGATCTTCAGGAGATCCATGCAGAGCGGGAGGGCGTGATTCTCGATGCCGCGCTCGCCCCTTTGGCGCTCGCGCGACGCGGCGCCCGGCATCTTTTCCTGCTAGTCAACGACCGACCGATCGTGGACCGCGGCCTGGCCAGAGCCATCGCATTTGCCTATGGGGACCGGTTGGCGCCAGGTCACTACCCCCGTGGCGTCGTGTCACTCCGCCTCGCGCCCGAGGATGTCGATGTCAACGCACACCCCCAGAAGACCGAGGTACGCTTCCGCAAAGCCTCGCAGCTCGTCGATCTCGTGACCCGCATGATCTCCGCGCGCCTTTCGCATGCGCGTGCGAGCGATGCGTATTGGGCTTCCAGAATCGGCGCGGCAGGACCCGTGCTCGCAACGCCGTCGGCTCGCGAGGCAGGCCCATCGATGCCAGTCGCCGCGGAAGCTCGGGCAGGCTACGAGCCGCGTCACCCCAACGGGCTTCGCTTCGTCGCGCAGGTGGGCGACCGCGCGCTCGTCTGCGAGAACGGAACGGAAGCGCTCGTCTTGGACCGAGCCCAGGTCGATGCGTTGAGGCGGTACGACGCGCTTCGCGCTGCCCGGGATTCCGGCGAAGTCCCCAGGCACGATTTGCTGTTTCCCGACCGGCTGGAGCTCGCGTCCAAGGACGAGCAGGCCCTCGAACGACATGCGGCATCATTGAAGGGCCTCGGTTTCGACTGGTCTCAGCTCGGCGAGGGATCGTACGTGCTGCGCGCCCTGCCCCTGCCGCTCTCGGACGCAAACCCCGAGCGTCTGCTCGTCCGAGCGCTGTCAGCGCTCGACGCTGGCGGTGGTGATCCGCTCGGCGCAGCCCTGCGCGCCCTGTCCGAGGAAGCTGCCGTCCGCAATGGCGCTCCACTCGACGACGACTCCGCTCGCCGATTGACCGCGAGCGTTCGCCCCGACCAGGATGCGCACCGATCGTGCCTGCTCGGCCGTGTTCCGTTACCCCCTGCGCGCACCCCCGCCGTCGATGACTGAACGGCTCGAGCCACTCCTCGTGATTTCAGGCCCCACCGCCACGGGCAAGACCGCGGCTGCAATCGAGCTGGCGCATCGTTTCGATGGCGAGCTCATCGGCGCCGACAGCGTGCAGGTTTATCGCGGCTTCGACATCGGATCCGCCAAGCCTACCGCCGCCGAGCTCGGGGGCGTGCCTCACCACCTCATCGACGTGATCGACCCCGATGAGGACATCGACGCCGCGGCATATGCAACGCTTGCGGACCGCGCGATTCGAGACATCCGCGCGCGCCGCCGTCTACCCATCGTCGTGGGGGGCACGGGCTTGTGGATTCGCGCGCTCGTGCGCGGCCTCGTGGATCTACCTCCGGTCGACCCGGAAATCAGGCAGCGGCTCGAAACGGCCGTCGCTTCCGAGGGGCCGGCCACCCTCCACCAGCACCTGGCCCAGGTGGATCCCGTTTCGGCTGAAGCCGTCCATCCCCATGACAGCGTGCGAATCATCCGTGCGCTGGAAGTCTTCGAGCAAACCGGCGCCACCCTGAGCTCGCTCCGCGCCCGTCATGCCCTCGGCGCATCGCGATACCGCACCGTTCAGGTCGTCACTGACATGGATAGGGAGAAACACACGGCGGTCATCGAGCGCCGGACGGTGGAGATGTTTCGGGCCGGCTGGGTCGCCGAAGTGGAGAGACTCCGCGCCCAATGGGGCGACGAAGTCAGGCCATTTGGCAGCGTCGGTTACCGCGAGGTGCTGGGGCACGTACGCGATGGCGTCCCCATCGACGAGACCATGCGACGGATTCGGAAATCCACGCGGACCTACGCCCGAAGGCAGCGAACGTGGTTCCGCGGCGAGCCCGGTGTAAGCTGGTGGAGTCAAAGCGCCGAGCTGCAGGAGCCTGGCACGCTCGAACGCATCGCGAAGGACCTGAAGCTTTGAATTTCTTTGGACACGCCGTCGTAGCCGCCTGGTCCGACAACCGCGCCGAGCATCTTCTGGGCAGCATGTTGCCCGACTTCGAAGCCATGGTCCGGGTTTCTTTGGTCGAAGTGCACGATCCGCGCATCCAGCAGGGCATCGATCTGCACCACCAGACCGACCAGGCGTTTCATCGCGCTCCGGCCTTCGTCGCGCTCTGCGCGCGAGCCCTTTCGGAAATGACGGAGCTCGGTGTGCGACGCGGCACTGCGCGCGCGGTGGCCCACGTCGGCACGGAATTGTTTCTCGATGGGTGGCTGGCCCGGGAAGGTGCGCACATCGACGCGTACCTCGGCGCCCTCGAGGTAGAAACCCGCGACCGCCTCGAATGGGAAGACGACGGCGAGGCCTTTCGCCGTTTGCGGACACGCCTTTCGACATGGGGCGCCCCGAGCGATTATTCCGAGCCGGAGTTCGTGCTGGCTCGGCTCGCGGACAGCTTGCGCAGCAGACCGGCGCTGGCCCTGCTGCACGAGGAATCGCTTCAAATCGCAGGCTTTCTTTCCTCGATGCAGCAGCTCGTCGAGCGTGCCGCCGCAGAGCTGCTCCAGCAGATCCGGGACGGACTGGGCTTTGAGAGCTGAGATGCGGCAGGCAGAACCACGCATGACCAGCGGCGACAAGCGCCGTTTGTACTTCAAGTGGGCGCGTATCGCGTTCACGATCGCCGCCGTCGGCTACCTGGCGAGCCGGGTCGACCCGGCAGACGTGTTGACGGCCTTCCAGCGTTTGTCTCCGAGCGCTGCCCTGCTGGCCATCTCGGTGGTGGTTCTCGGCCTGCTCTGCGGAATGCTCCGCTGGCGACTCTTGCTGCAAGCCTACGGCGCAATCGACATTCCAACGTGGCGGCGTACCGCCCATCTGTATCTCGTCGGACACTTCTACAACACCTACGCACCCGGGGGCGTGGGGGGCGACGTGATCCGGGGCGTCGCCGGCCGCAAGGCGTTCGGTAATCTCGAGTGGATGGGCGCCACCAGCGGCGTGGCGGTCGTGTTCATCGAACGCGTCATTGGCGTTTCGGCGCTTCTGGTTCTCGCGGCCGGCGCCTCGTTGCTCCGGCCCATCCCGGGAATGGAGGCCGTGCGCCTTTGGGCCGCCCTGGGGGTACTCGCTGCGACGGCCGCATTGGTCGGCATCGCAGTGGCGCCGCGACTCGCCCGATTTCTACCGGACAAGTTGGGTACGCCCCTGCGCGCCCTTCCCCGGCTTTTCTCCTTCTGGCCTTTCTTGCTCTCGATTCTTCTGTCGATCGTGATCCACTTCGTCAACGTCGTGGCGGGCCACGCCATCGTGCAATCGCTCGAGCCCTCGGTGACCTTTGCCGACTCCGCGGTCGTGATGCCGGTGATCGCCGCATCGGCCTTTTTTCCGCTCACGGTTGGCGGTGCAGGCGTGCGAGAGGCTGCTTTCGCCGCGCTCTACGGTTTCGTGGGCGTGCCCGAAGCGAGCGCCTATGCTGCTTCTCTGAGCTTCTGGGGAACTCAACTCATCACTGCGGCCGTCGGCGGCGTCATCAACTTGATGGTGCCGCTCTCCGGAGAGAGGGGTGACTGAGCGCCTTTTGGGTTTGCCGGTCCGTTCGTGGCGGGCGACTGCCGCAGCCACGGTGGCTCTGCTCGTCTTCTATCTGCTGACGATGAGCCGCAGCCTGTCGATGTACGACAGCCCCGAGCTCGCCTTGGTCGCGGAACAACTCGGGCTAGGTCATCCGTTTGGTCAACCCCTGCACACCCTACTGGGCGCTCTGCTCACGCGCCTACCCGGCCTCGATCCGCTTGTCGCGCTGAACGGCCTCTCCGCGTTCGCCGGAGCACTCACCGTCATCCCTGCAACCAGCCTCGCCGAGGCGCTGCTCTACCCGGCGGGACGCAACCACCCCGTCGGCGACGCCCGTTTCGTCGCGCCCACCGTCGCCCTGCTCGGGGCGCACCCTGCCCTATGGGAGCCGGCGACCCGAATCGAAGTGTACCCGTTGGCCATCGTGCTCGCGCTCTGGGCCGCTGCGCGGCTTGCACACGCCCTCCTCCATACCGAAGAGCGCCGGTGGCCCTACCTCGCGACGGGTCTCGGTTTGGGCTTGGCTGCGAGCGCCAATCCGATCTGCGCAGTAGGCGTCGCGATGGCGATGACACCGCAGCTCCTGATGCGCGCAGTGACAGGAGAGCTGCCCCGTCGCTCAATCGGCCTCGTGGTCGCGGGCGGCCTGCTCGGCCTCACGCCCTATGGGTACGTCTTCTTGGTGGCAGACCGGCAGGATGTCGTCGTTTGGGGCGCCCCGACCGACGCTGCTTCGATCAAACACTATTTCACGGCAGCCGACTTCACCTACAAGACAGTCGCAAGCTGGTCCGAATGGCTGGACCACCTCGCCGAAATCTCGGGGTGGGCACTCCGAAACGGCGTAATGGCGGTGCTTCTGGCTGGATTCACGGGCTATGCGCTCCATGCGCGCGGACGCGGTCTGGGCCGCTTCTTCTTTTCCTTCACGGCGATCTTCTTTGCCGCATTCGTCGCGCGTGACGGCATGTTCGCGTCCGACGTGCTCGACCACCGCGGTTATCTCGCAGTCCCGATTTGGGTTGCAACCGCCGGCGCCGGGCTCTTCGTGGCCTATCTGGCGGGGCGCAATGCGTGGGCAGCCACCGCCGCGCTCGCCGCCGTCGTCTTTCTCGTGGCGCTGATGCCGCCCGAGGCTCATCGGCGCACGCGGCACCTCGACACTTTCACCCACGACGTCGCCGTCGAAGCGCTACGTGCCGCTCCTGCCAACGCCATCGTCATCGTGGAGAAGGATCACTTCGTCGCGCCGATGTGGTACGTGCAGGAGCGAGAGGGCGAACGCCCGGACGTCGTGCTGTTGGCGTACGGTCTTTCGGCCTCCGAGTGGTACTGGAAGCTTCTCTACCGGCGTCATCCGGATCTCTCCCCGATCGAGCTCCGCGCCCCCGGCGGACGCGTCGCGCGCATCCGCCGCTTCGTTCGGGCGAATGCCTCACGCCCAATCCAAGTGGAGACCGCGGCCCTCGCCAACCGGCTGGCGCTTCCGGTTTGCGCGAGTGAATGGCTTCTCGACGCGCGGCCCACATGCCCGTCCGAGGCCGAGGTTCCAAGCCTGGCGCGGTACGCAGCGGCAGCTCTTTCCGAGCTTCGCGACGGTTCGCCTGGAACCGATGGATTGATCGCGCTCATCACTCTCGATCGAGGCCACGACCTCTATTCGTTGGGGTTTCCACGGGCCGCCATTGGCACCCTTCTCGAAGGCGTGCCGGGAATCGAGCTCCAAGACGAGATCGATCTGTCGTCGATACCACTGCGAATCCGCCCCGCGGCAAGGCCCCGGCCGATCTATGCGCCTCCCGTGGCGCTCGGGCACCCCTCGGAAAACCTGCACTACGCTTCCGTCATCGCAAGCGCGACGGGCGCCTCGGGCCTGGCGGCTTATTTCTCCGAATGGTCGAAGACGGTCGGTCCAGTCGAGCCGAAGTTTACGCCGTTGCCTGCCACTGCTGGTAACCTTTGACCGATGCGCCACCGCAGCCATGGTGACGGCTCGTTCTCCGAGGACCAGCTCGCGCTGTGCGGTCCCGATTGCGTCTTCGAGGCCGGCGTTCTGGTCTTTCATCCGGAGAGCATCGAGCTCGGCGCCAACGTCTACGTGGGTCACTACGCGATCCTCAAAGGCTATCACCAGAACAAGATGCGGATCGGCGACGAGACCTGGATCGGCCAGCAAGCGTTTCTCCACAGCGCGGGCGGCATCGAGATCGGCGCCCGCGTAGGAATCGGTCCGGGGGTGCGGATCATCACGTCGTTTCATCGCGAGGCAGGACGTGACGTGCCAATTCTGAACGCGCCCATCGAGCTCGCGCCAGTCGTGATCGAGGATGACTGCGATCTCGGTGTCGGCGTCGTGGTGTTGCCCGGTGTTCGGATCGGAAAAGGGTCGCAGATCGGCGCTGGGGCGGTGGTTACCGATGACGTGCCGCCCTACTCCGTCGCCGTCGGCGTCCCAGCGAAGGTCCGAAGGGAACGCCCTCGATGACGAGCCCCGATCTCAGCGTCATCGTCTTTGCCTATGACGAGGAAGCCAACATCGGTCCGGTGTTGCACGAGCTTCGCGCCTGGCTTGCCGAGCACGAGCCATCGGCCGAAATCGTATTCGTCGACGACGGCTCCTCCGACCGCACCTCCGCCGAAGCTGCCAAGGCACTGGCAGGATGGAGGCATCAGTCGTTGCGGCACGCGATGAATCGCGGCATCGGCGCGGCGCTGAAGACCGGAGTTCGGGCGGCAAAAGGGTCATGGATCACGTTCCTACCGGCCGACGGTCAGATCGCGCCCGATGCCATTGGAATCCTGCGCGCCGCGGCAACACGGGATCATGCCGACGTGGTGTTCAGCACGTACGATCATCGCGATGACGGACTACACCGGAAGGTCCTTTCGGCCGGAGTGCGTGGGCTCATTCTCCTCGTACACGGTGTCCGCATGCAAAGCGACGGCCCCTATCTGTTCCGACGCGCTCTCTTCGACCCCGACGCCCTCAAACCGGACACGTTCTTTTTGAACTTCGAGTTTCCGATTCGCATGCTCGGCGCGAGCGTGCCCGCCACGGTGGTGACCATAGAGTGCCGGCCCCGGCGGTCCGGACGATCCAAGTCGACCGGCCTCAAGCGTATCTACGGTGTCGCGCAGGACCTGCTCGAGCTGCGCGTGCGGCGAATGCAGGAATCGCTGCATCGAAACGGCTGAGCGTATACGCTCAGTCGCCCTTGAGCCGATCACGAAGAGTCGACCGCGGAATGCCCAATGCACGCGCGGCGGCCGAGACGTTTCCGCCATACTGCTCGAGTGCCTCCCTGAGCGAATCCGCTGAAGGTTTGTGCGCATGTGGCTCGCTGATTCGGCGGAGGGTACGTTCGACCGTGGTGAGCCCGATGCGTGCAGCGTCGCAATCGACTGCCGCGTGCTCGAGCACGTTGCGGAGCTCGCGCACGTTGCCCGGCCACGGGTACCAGCAAAGCCTCTCGATCGCTCGAGCATCCAACTCGCGAAGACCGACCTCGGTCTGCATTTGCCCGAGAAAGTGGCGCGCCAACGGCACGATGTCGTCCGGACGCGAGCGGAGTGGCGGCACGTCGATCACCAAGCGGTGGATTCGGTAATACAAATCGGCACGAAAGCGCCCGTCGCGCGTCATGGCTCCGAGATCACGGTGGGTGGCGCAGACCAAGCGCACGTCGACCGGACGATCGGTCTCACTGCCCACACGTCGCACCTGCCAAGTCTCCAAGACGCGCAAAAGACGGGTCTGCATGTCCGGAGGAAGCTCGGCCACCTCGTCCAAGAAGAGCGTGCCTCCATCCGCTTGCTCGAATGCGCCCCGATGAGCCTGCACCGCGCCGGTGAACGCCCCGCGAGCATGTCCGAATAGCTCGCTTTCGACGAGCTCTCGGGTGAGACCGCCTGCGTTGAGCGGGACGAAGGGGCCCTCACTGCGAGGACCCCGCTCGTGAAGAGCGCGAGCGACGTGCTCCTTTCCGACGCCCGTCTCGCCTCGAATCAGAACCGGCCAGGGAACGCGTGCAAACCGTTCGACGTCGGCCATGACGGCGAGCATCGCCGTCGAGGCCACGACCGTCATGCCCTCGGGGCCGCGTGGCGCGTCCCGACTCACGACGCGGAGCTCCGTTCGGCCTATACGAAGCACCGCGCCCGGAAGAAGGGGGTGTCGTCGAACGCGGACGCCGTCGACCCAGGTCCCGTTGGTGCTCCCCAAATCGCGAATGGAGACACCTCTTTCAGAAGGCTCGATACGGCAGTGATGCTGGCTCACCGCGCGATCGGAAAGCACGATGGCATTGTCTCCGGCGCTGCCCACCGAGAGCGGCTCGTCACCGACTCGATACACGCGCGCGTCGGCACGCCGCCCTACCAGAAGGGCGACCCGGCGTGCGTACGTCGCGTCCGGACGGAGGATCTCGGTCGCCTTGCGATCGGCGGAAGTCGCCTGCACCTTGAGGCGCTTCACGCCGTATCCAGCACCCAGCGTCACGGTCGCGCCGATCGGCAGAATCGACCGCACGCCGAGGCCCGGGCGCCTGGCCAAGTCGTAGACATGGACGGTTCCGCCCAGAGGCTGCACGAGCAGTGCTCTCGGGGCCACGTCGGCCGCGTGCACGGTGATGTCGCATTCGGGGTGCGAGCCCACCTCGACGGCGGGATCTCCCAGCGCAAAGACCCGAATTTGCTCGCCCTCGTGGCTCAAACACAACGCATCGCGCATGGTCATGGGGCCGGTATCGACCGGCGGCGGAGGTGGTTGCGTCGTCGCCGGTCGACCCTAAGCTCCGCGCAAGGTGTCCGAAGCATTGCGTGAAACCCCGCTCGCGGACGAGCATCGTGCATTGGGCGCGCGCCTCGTTCCGTTTGCAGGCTGGCTCATGCCCGTCCAGTACGAAGGGATCAAGGCGGAGCACGAAGCCGTGCGAACGCGCGCGGGCCTGTTCGACGTGTCGCACATGGGTGAAATCCTGGT
>DATIUW010000328.1:0-3738 GCA_035466435.1 Polyangiales bacterium
GTACGCTTCTGTGCGGGGATCTGTTCACGCATCTCGGCAAGGGCCCTGCGCTGACATCGAACGAGATCATCGGCCCCGCAAAGGAAGCCGAAGCCGTTTTTAAGGCAAGCTGCCTGACGCCGGCAACGGGTCGAACCATCCGCTCGCTCGCCGAGCTTCGACCCGCGGTCTTGGGCGTGATGCACGGCTCGTCTTTCAACGGCGACTGCGCAACAGCCCTCCGAGAATTGGCCTCGGTATACGACGAGATGCACGCAGCCGCACAGTGACATCTCACCTCTCCAAATCGCGCTTCCTGGCCGGTCTTCAATGCCATCGCCAGCTCTACTGGCGCATGCGCGAGCCGCGTGCGCCGGAGCTCACGCCGGACACGAAGCTGCAGGCCATCTTCGACATGGGAAACCGCGTCGGTGAACGCGCACGGGCGGAGTTTCCAGGGGCGGTTTTGATCGAGCGCGATCCCCGAAACATCGCCGCAGCCATCGAGGCGACCAAGCAGGCCCTCGCGGTCGGCGCCCCCGTCATCTTCGAGGCGAGCTTTCTCGAAGACGGCGTGTTCGTCGCCGTCGACATCCTCAGCAAGCTCGACGACGGCTACGTGCTCACCGAGGTCAAAGCCACCGCGAGCGCGAAGGCGCAGCACACCCCGGACGCCGCCATCCAAGCCCACGTGGTCGAGCGCGCGGGGCTCCCCGTGGTGCGCGTCGAGATCATGCATCTCAATACCGAGCATCGGCATCCTGACGAAGGTCCGCTTTTCGCGCGAACCGATGTCACTGAAGCGGTCGCTGCGCTTCGCACTGGCATTGCCAAAGAAATAGAGGCGCAACGAAAGATGCTGCTAGGCCCGCTTCCCGACGTTGCACCCGGCGACCACTGCGCGAGCCCACACCCATGCCCCTTTCTCGACCGTTGCCACGTCCCCTTGCCCGATCACAGCATCGAAGACCTCAACGGCCTTCGCGACAAGCTCCGCGACGCGCTTCGTGATGCCGGCATCGAGACAGTCGACGAGATTCCGAGCGACTTCCCGCTCAAGCCCTTACACGCGCGGCAACGAAGAGCGGTGCAAAGCAACGAGCTCGTCGTCGAAGAGGGTCTGCGCGAGGCGTTGATGGGCTACGCGTTCCCCATCGCGATGCTCGACTTCGAAACCGTCGCACCGGCGCTCCCCGTCTGGAGTGGTTGCAGCCCATTCGGCCAAGTGCCTGTCCAGTTTAGTGTCCACATCGTGCACCAAGACGGCACCATCGCCCATCGCGGCTACCTCGCCGAAGCAGGCGGCGACTCACGGCCCGACCCGCGTCCCCACGTCGCGGCCGCTTTGGCCGAAGCCCTTCGCGACGCCGTCACCATCCTGGCCTGGCACGCGTCGGTCGAAAAGCGCTGCTTGGAGACACTCGCCCAGGCCTCACCCGAACATGCACCCGCGCTTCGAGAAGCACGCGACAAAGTCCACGACCTGCTCCCCGTCGTTCGCAATCACCTCTACCACCCCGACTTTCGCGGGAGCTTCAGCATCAAGGCCGTCGCCCCCGCGCTGCTCTCCGGCCTGAGCTACGCCGAGCTCGAAGTTGCGGACGGCCAGACCGCTTCGTCGCAGCTCGAGCGCCTGCTCTGCCGTCCCGAAGAGCTCACCGCGGACGAGCGGACAGGCTTGCGGCAACAGCTCGAAGCGTACTGCAAGCGCGACACCGAGGTGATGGTGGGGCTCTTTCAGGTTTTGTTGGACGCTGGTGGACGCTCGCCCGACGAAGACCCAAGCTACAGTCGATGATGGAACGCTGGGCGGCGCCGCTCGCGGTGAAGCAGTTCTTTCACCGCGCGGCCAATGTCATGGATCTCGACGCCGACCGCTCGCTTTTGCGGGCGCTCCAGCTCTTGCTCTTGCCCGAGGGCCCACCGCAGCTCGAGGGCGAGATCTTCCCGCCATTTTCGCCGTTCGAGGTGCCCGCATTGGCGGGAAAGAAGCTCGGCATCGTCGCGACCGGTGGCGGCGGCGCCATGACCTGCGCCGTCGGTGTCGCGCGCGCGCTCGAAGAAGCCGGGCTCGACGTGGTGGCGGTTTCCACCTGCTCGGGCTCCGCGATGATGCTGGCGCCTCTCGCCGCCGGGCTCGATGCCGAAGAGACCGCGCGCTTTTTGCTGAGCCTCGAGCAGCGCGACTACATCCATCCGGACTGGAAGCAGCTCCTCAAGCTGCCGTTTGCCCTTGGCAAAGGCTTCACCGGCTTGCTCGACAGCGAGCCCATCGAAGGGCTCTACGCGCAGCGCCTCGGAAACGTCCCAGTCGGCGAGCTTCCCATCGCCTTCTACGCGAACATCTGGGACATCGACCACAACCGTTTGTTCTACTTCGGCAGTCGCACACGCCCGGAGATGCCGTTGCCCTACCTCGTTCGCGCCGCGGTGACGCTTCCGCTCTACATGCGCCCCTTGGAAATCGACGGCCTGCAGTGCGGCGACGGCGGCGTAGTCAACGTCTTCCCGGTCGATCCTCTGGTCGACCACCACCCGGAAGTCGACTTCTACATCGGCATCAACGCCTTCTACCCGGAAAACTTTCGCGGCGAGGATCACAGCGGCTGGCACGAGCAAACCTTCAGCCTCTTTCGCGTCGCCCCCCAAACCAAGCAATGCCAACACCTCGAAGCGGCGCGCATGCAGCTCCGCCGCATCGAAGACCGTTGCTTGATGATTCACCCCTTGCCCTACGAAGAGATTCGCGGCATCCGGCTGTACGAGCAGTTTCTCGACCGTAGGCTCTGGCCGGACTTCATCCGCCGCGGACATGCCGCTGCTCGCCACGCCCTTCAGGCCTTGACCTGAGCGCAGGCCGAGCGAAGCATCACTTCATCTTGCGCTGAATTCCCGCAAGCTCCGATTTGATCCCGCGGAGCTCGTAAATGACGTCGCGCATGAGGGTGGTCATCGAGGGCTGCATCAGCGCCGGCGCCGGCCGAAAGAGCTCGAATGCGGCAACGGCCGCGAGCACGAGCAGAAGGTTCCGGGTGTCTTGGTTGGGTTGGGTCATGAGAACGAGCTTAGCGCCTCGCGGAGCGCGCGCGGAAGCTCGCTGGCTGTGCCGTCCGATTCACACCCCCTGTATCTCCCGTGCACCAGTCCGGCCTGCCACGCCTCGATTTCCTCGCCCTGACGCTGGCACGTCCTTTGCAGCAACAAAGCAGCAGCAGACTCCCATCATCTGCAACCCCAACCAGGAGGTAGCCCATGCGCAACAGGTTTCATCGCAATGTCTGCGTCCTCCTGCCGATGGTCCTGGCGGCGTTCGCGCTTTCGGGATGCTTCAACTTCGATTTCGGCTCCGCCGAGTCCATCGACTGCGGGCCGCCGACCACACCCGAGTCCGTGGCCTCGTCGCTCGAGGACCGATACGCGCTTGGCGCGGTGACCACCCTCAGCCTCTCGGGGCTCGATGAGCCGGAGGTCACCTCGAGCGATCCGGATGTCGTCATCGTCTCGCCCGTCCAAGATCAACGAGTCACTCTCTACTTCGTCGGCGAAGGCACCGCATCAATTGAAGTCGAGGAGCACGACCTGGTCGCGACGGCAACCATCGAGGTGGCTCGCGTCGAACGCTTCGAAGTCGTGCTTCCGTCCTACTTCGATCCGTGGCTGCCACTCGAAGGGAAGGCGGTCATCGATCCAGAGCTCCAAGTGCTGTGCTTCGACGAAGTGGGCCGTCTTCATGGTGGGAGGATGGCTGAGACGACTTGG
>DATIUW010000329.1:0-4517 GCA_035466435.1 Polyangiales bacterium
GGGCGTGCTCGCGCTCGGGCGCCCCGTCGCCCCCGCCGCCTCGAGTCCACCTACGAAGAGGCGACGGCCCGTTCGCTGTGCTGCCCATCCCGCCCCGTCCTCTTCCGTAGAAGTCAGTGTCAGCGGCAGCGCCAGCGACACACGATCCTCGAACCTCGATCCTCAGTGAAGCCTTTGCATTGCGGGCCTCATCGACGCAGGAAATGCGCGAGCTGGCCGAGCGCACGGCGGGCCTGTTCGTCCTTGGCTGGCGACTGCGAGGGCATCGTCCGCTTCCGCTTCCCTCAATTCAGCGCACCGCCAGGGGCCCGTGTACACGGCGCATGTCTGCCGACACTCCGCCGAGCGACTGGCACGAAGCTCGCATGCTTCGTCGATGGGAGGTGGACCATGGGACACATGGGGCAGCTCAAGCAGGAGTATCGGGCGTTGATGGAGCGGCTCGACCATCATGCCGTCTCGATGCCACGGCCGGATGACGAGAGGGCGCTCGAAGGGTGGCGTGAGTTGCTCGAAGTCATGTACTCGCCGGAGGAGGCGGCGCTGGCATCGCGGATGCCGATGATACCGACGCCGCTCCGCCGCTTGGCCCGTCGCTTCGACATGCCGGAGCAAGCGCTGAAGCAAAAGCTCGAGCCTCTGTGCGACAAAGGCCTGGTCATGGATCTCGTGAGCTCGAAGACCGGCGAGACCAAGTACCTCCTCGCCCCACCCGTCGTGGGTTTCTTCGAGTTCTCCATGATGCGGGCACACGACATGTTCGACAAGCTTGCCGTCGCGAAGGCGATGGACGCCTACATGCACGGCGATGACACCTTCGCACGCGAGGTCTTCGGCAACGACACCGTCGTCGGCCGGGCGATGGTGCATGAAGACGTGCTAGCCGCTGACGTCCCAGAGGTGCTCGACTGGGAGCGTACGACCAGCCTCATTCGGGAAGCGGACAAGCTCGCCGTCTCGCACTGCTACTGCCGCCACAAAGCCGAGCACCTCGGCAAAGCCTGCGAAGTTCCTCAGGAGATCTGCCTGTCGCTCGACGGCGGCGCAGACTTCGTCATCAGGCGCGGCTTCGGCCGCGCGATCGACGAGCAGGAGGCGATGTCCATCGTCACGGATGCGCGCAAGCTCGGCCTCGTGCAGATCGCCGACAACGTGAAGAACCAGCCAGTCTACGTGTGCAACTGCTGCGCCTGTTGTTGTGGGCAGCTTTCGGCCATCAACGACTTCGGGCTGCGGGCGGTCAATCCGAGCGGTTTCGAGCCGCGTCACCATCCCGATCGATGCAAGGGTTGCTCCCGCTGCTCCCGCGCCTGCCCGGTGGCGGCCATCACGATGGTGCCCGAGCGCACCGGAGGAAAGCGCAAGAACGAGATGCACCCGATGTTCGATTCCGAGCTTTGCATAGGCTGTGGAGTCTGCGCCACGGCTTGCAAGCAGGAGGCCATCACCATGGAGCGCCGGGCCGAGCCCAGCCACGTGCCCGAAAACACCATCGAACGCGTCGTACGCCAGATGCTCGAGCACGGCCGCCTAGCCGATCTGCTCTTCGACGAGAGTGAAAGCCGGGGCGCGGCATTCCTCAACCACGCCATGCGGGCCATCACACGCCTTCCGGTCGCCGAGCGCGCGCTCGCGTCCGAGCAGGTGAGGTCCCGTTTCGTGCGCTTCGTGCTCCAAAACACCCCGGCCGCCAGCGCGTAGTCGAAGCCGTCGGCGCGCTGGCGGGACTTGCCAGTCGTCCAGAACCAGGCGACCCTGGTCCATGATGCGCGCTCTTCCCGCCATTCTGTTGCTCGGGGTCGTCATCTCGGGATGCAACGATCAAGCTGGCTCTCAGGACATCATTCCCACGATGACCCACTCGTTCGAGGCACTGCAGGTGGGGGTCGGAGAAGAGGTCAGCGGGGTATGCCAGAGCTGGACGCTCGGTAACGAGACGCCGCTTTACGTGTCCAAAGTCCGCCAGCGCAACGACGGCGCATGGCACCACTCGAATTGGTTCTTCGTGCCGGAGGACACCTATCCCGGCCCGGACGGCACCTGGGATTGCGACGAGCGTGGTTTTCACGACGTATCGGCAGCACTGGCCGGAGGCGTCTTCTTCGCCCAATCGACGCAAGCCCTGGAAGAGCTGCAGGCCTTTCAAGAAGGCGCCGTCCTCGAGATCCCGCCCCGCCACAAGATCGTGGGCGGCGTGCACCTGGTGAACGTCTCGGCTGCTGCCCTCGACACCGCGCTTCATTTCGACATCGAGACCATCGACGAAGAAGACGTGAAGGTTCGGCTCAGGCCGATCAGCTTTACCAACACGGCCCTCGACATCGAGCCGCAGGCCGAGTCGCGGTTCGGCATGACTTGCAACGTGGGCGAGCAGTTCGAGAACATGCTCGGCGTCCCGGCCGACTATGACGTGTACTACGTCCTGGCTCACTATCACGAGTGGGGAAACTACTTTCGGTTGAGCTTCGTCGAGGACGACGGCGCGGAGCGAACGATCTTCGAGCTGCGCAACTCGGTAGGCGAGCCTCTGGGAACGACGCTCGATCCGCCGATGAGCTCACGAGGCGCGCCCAAGCTCCGGGTCGAATGCGGCTACATCAACGACACGGACCGTCGCTTGCGGTACGGCCTCGGCGGACAAGAGATGTGCGTGTTCTTGGCCTACACCGACGCCGATCTGACCATCGGCGCGAGCTCTGGCGTCAACGACGCGCTGGGGCAGAGCCCCGATGGAGTGTTCATGAACGAGACGAGCTGCGGCACGATCCTCGCGGTCCCGGCCGACTGAGCCACCATCACTCGCGCCAGCGCGTTTTCGATCCCGCGCCTACCAGGCCGAGGTCGAGCAACACCGTGACCACCACCAGCACCAGATGCATCCCCTCGACCGATCCATGGTTGTTGATGGCGAACGCGTAAGAAAGTGTCGTGAGCGGCATGAAGAAGAAACCGAGGACCGGCCATAAGGTGGTTTCGTAGGCGCGCCCTAGGTAACCGCTGAATAGAAACACCAGCACGATGGCGAAGCGGGGCGTGGCGAGAGCCAAACAGCCGACGAGGATGGGCATTACGCGACTCTATCATGGGCCGCTCGGGCCCTGGCCTTGGCTCGCTTGCGGCCGCGTTTCCACTCCTTGGCGAGGTCTCGGGCGTAGAGCACGTGATCGACTTGCATCGTGTGGCGGCTCGAAGCGACGTAGTGCGAAGCATGCCGCGCTTCGTCGCGCTCAATCGCTGCTTCCATCTCCGGGACGGTGGGTAGCGCGTATTCACCGGCGAGATGAGACGCGACCCATTTGGCCTGATCCTGCACGAATCCGATGATGCTCGGAATCGCCTGCGCGAACCCGATGAACATCAGATTGTCGATGCCGGGTACGAACACGCGTTTGAACAGAGGCAGCACGTTGTCCGGCGCGCACAGAAAATCTCGATCGAAAAACGGAAACGTGATCTTGTACCCCGTTGCGTAGATGATCGCTTCGATTGGCTCCGCCGTTCCATCGACGAACGCGACGTGATCCCCTCGAAGCGTCGCGACGTTGGGCTTGACCGTGATGTCGCCGTTGCCGACGCGTTGCAGGAAGTCGCTCGACACCGTCGGATGGGCCGTGAGGAGCTCGTGGTCGGGCGTCGGCATGCCGAAGCTCTCGACACGGCCGACGAGCAGACGAATGAGGGCGGCCGCCAGCTTTCGCTGGGCCTTCAACGGAATGTAGGGGTTCGTCTGGACGATTTGATCGATGGGCTTGCCGAGCAGGTACTTGGGCACGACGTGCGCGCCGCGTCGAGTGGAGAGGAACAGCCGCTCGGCCAACCCGCGATTGCTGAGCTCGCACGCGATGTCGACGGCGCTGTTGCCGATGCCTACGACCAGTACCCGCTTTCCTTTGAGGTCGAGCGGGTCGAATGGGTCGATGTAGTCGTGGGAATGAATGATGGGACCGTCGAAGCTCCCTTCGAATTCGGGCCACTTGGGATCCCAATGGTGACCCGTGGCTACCACCAGATGATCGTAGTGGCGCACTTCGTCGCCGACCGTGACGCGCCACGCACGGTTTTCGGTCAGCTCGGCTTTGTCCACGGGGGATTCGAAGCGAATGGCGTCGCGCAACCCAAAATGGTCGACGAGGTCCTCGAAGTACTGGCGAATGTGTGAGTGGTGGCAAAACGTCGGATAGCTCTCCGGCATCGGGAAATCGGGAAACTCCAGCTTTTTTTTGGAGGTGTCGATGTGGAGCGAGCGGTACGCGGACGACATCCGGTTCGGGTTCTTGAAGACCCAGTTTCCGCCGAGGACGCTGGACGCCTCGAAGCAGTCGTAGGCCAAGCCCCGTTCCTGGAGGCACTTTCCCATGGCGATGCCGGAGATTCCGGCACCGATGATGCAGATGCGGGGTGATGGTCCTTCCATGCTTCGTTTCACTTAGGGGAATCGGCGCACGGGGCCAGCCGCGTAAGGCTCGTCGGCGCCCGGCTCCTCGCTCGGACGAGCGAAATTCCCCTCGTACGGCCTC
>DATIUW010000330.1:0-2277 GCA_035466435.1 Polyangiales bacterium
GGAAATGACAGCAAGAGCAATTGGTGTATTCGCTTTGGTGCTCGCAATGGCGAGCCCCGCCATGGCCGGGCCGGCAAACTCGGTCATCGGCGGCAAGAAGCTGGAAGAGGACATGGTCCACAGCGGCGGCGTTGGATATCCGAGCATCATGTACGAGTGGTGGAACAAGGGTAAGGGCAAGATGGACTGGGGCCTCGGTGGCGAGCTCGTCTATGGAGACTGGGCAGCCGCGCACACCAGTCGTTTCATCAAGATCGGTCTCGGCATCAATGGCATTCTCCGCTGGAACGTTCTCAGCAACGAAAAGGCCAAGGTTACGAACGACCTCGCGGTCCTCTTCAAGCCCGGCATTTTGATCTCCGGCAACCGAGGAGACACGTTCACCTTTGGAATCAAGGGTGAGGTCGGAGTGCCCCTCTCCATCGACGTTCACGAGAGGGTGAGTGTGGTGACCGGCGGGTTCTTGCCGATCGTCGGTTACATCAACAAGGACGCCGGCAACTTCGGTGAGGTGCCGATCCTCATCCGCCTCGGCGTCGAGATCGACGCAAGCGACAAGGTTGCGCCATGGTTCTTCTTCGACTTGGGCCCGGGGATCCGTTTCGGCAACAACAACTCCGACACCAGTTTCGCCTGGCGCCTCGGCGCTGGCACGGCCTTCTGGGGCGTGCTCGGAAAGAACAAGAACAAGTCGGATTCGGCAGGCGCCGAGCCGATGGCTGAGTAACCCAAGGCTCGTCATCGAGCGACCGAAGGGGCCGTTCTGCGAAAGCAGATGGCCCCTTTTTCGTTGCCCCATCCCTGACCTGCCGCCGGACCGAGGACATAGTTGCGCGAGACGACCCCTGGCCCTAGCGTCTGCTCAAGAGGCGATGGACGCACGGCGACGAGCCATGCATGATGGGCGCCTCAATAAAGGAGCGAGCCGTGGCCGATAAAGAAACCACCAGCTTCATGCGGTCGCTTTGCATGGGGCGCATCGAACAAGACGTCATCTGTCCGTTTCCGTCGCTCTCCGACGCCGAGAAGGAGACCTTGGCGGACATCGCCGGCGCGCTCGAGGGGCTGCTGGGTCCGCGCGCGGAGGATTTTCGTCGCTGGGACGTGGCCGGCGAAATGCCTGCCGAGTTCATCGACGAGCTCAAAGAGTTCGGCATGTTCGGGTTGGTCATTCCCGAAGAGCACGGGGGAATGGGCCTAGGGAACATGGCGTACTCGCGAACGCTGCAAGAGGTCGCGAAGTACGATGCGTCAGTCGCGGTCACCATTGGAGCGCACAGCTCGATCGGGATGCGAGGCTTGTTGTTGTTCGGCACCGACGATCAAAAACGACGCTACATGCCGAGGCTCGCTTCGGGAGAGCTGATCGCTGCCTATTGCCTCACCGAGCCCGGTGCCGGCTCCGATGCCGCGGCGATCAAGACCACGGCGATCAAGGAAGGCGATCACTGGGTCCTCAACGGGAACAAGCTCTGGGTCACCAACGGCGGCATCGCCGACTACTTCACGGTGTTTGCGAAGACGCCGGAGGAAGGCGGCCGAGGCAAGATGACGGCCTTCATCGTCACCAAAGACATGGAGGGCGTCAGCATAGGCCCGCACGAGGACAAGATGGGGCTCCGCGCGAGCTCGACGACCACCGTCCACTTCGACAACGTGAAGGTCCCGAACGACAACGTGCTCGGCGAGGTCGGCCAAGGCTTCAAGGTCGCGATGATGATCTTGAACAGCGGCCGGACCGGTCTCGGGGGCGGCTCCATCGGGGCGATGAAACATCTCATCGGGATGTCCACCAAGCAGGCCAACGAGCGGACGACTTTCGGTGAGCCCATTGCGAACAGGGGCCTCATCAAGAAGAAGGTGGCTCGGATGATCATCGATTGCTACACGGCCGAGGCCGTGGTCACGATGGTCGGCGGCCTCATCGACGCAGGCTACAAGGAGTACCAGGTCGAGGCTGCCATTTCGAAGGTTTACGGCACGGAGTGCCTTTGGCGGACGGCCGACCAGGCCCTGCAGATCGCCGGCGGCAACGGCTACATGCGGGAATACCCGTACGAGCGCATCGTCCGCGACAGTCGTATCAATCGCATCTTCGAAGGCACCAACGAGATCCTTCGATTGCTGATCGCGCTCACCGCCATGAATGACGTGGCGAGCCAGCTTCGGGAGCTCGCCTCCACGATGAAAGGAATCTTCAACGAGCCAATCAAGGGGTTCGGCGTCCTTTCCGACTACGCGCGCAAGCACGCCGCGCTCCGAACCGGCATCGGAGGA
>DATIUW010000331.1:0-6727 GCA_035466435.1 Polyangiales bacterium
CTGGGGACCTTGATCGCAGCGATTCGACAACGAAAGTCGCCTTTTGCGGTCTGGCGTCAGGCCCGAAGCTTCGGGGCGGAGCCGAGGTTCTAGCGAAACGTCTGCGACCGTCGAGCGTACCGATCGCCATGAATCCAAAAATGCAGTCCATGAAGAGCTCGTTCCGCAAGTCTCTGGTGCTGGCCCTCGGAGCTTTGTTGGTTGGAACCACGGCGTATGCCGCATACACACCGATCGCGCTCGATACCGTTCACTCCAAGGTCGGCTTTACGGCTTCGACCATCCTGTTCGACGTCGATGGCGAGTTTGGGAAGTACGTCATCGAGGTCGACGGCGACCCGAGCACACCCGAAAGTGTCGAGGTGAGGGCCGTAGTCGACGTCGCCTCGATCGACACGAAGAACACGAAGCGTGACAATCACCTGAGGAGCGCCGACTTCTTCGATGCGGCGAAGTATCCTCAGATCACGTTCACTTCGACGAGCGTGAAGTCCAAGGGAAACGAGCTGGTCATCGAGGGCGACCTGTCGATGCACGGCAAGACCAAGGGGTTGACGATTCCCTTCAAAGTGGCGCGAGGCAAGAACGGCGCGGGTGTGGACACCACCTCGTACAAAGGCAAGGTCACCATCGACCGCAACGATTTCGGAATCGGCACCGATAGCATCGCTGCGAAGATCAGCCTCGAGGACGAGGTCGACATCAAGTTGCTCATCGTCACCTTCCCGGAGAAATGACCGGCGCTGCCGCGAGGACGTGACGTTCTGGCGCAAGTAAGGCGATGGGCGTCGACTACTAGAACGCGTCGACGCCGAGACCGGCAAAGCCCGAAAAGTGAGGGCTATCGAGCAGCCATTCGGTCGGAAATGCCCAGCCGACACGCGCGTAGACTTGCCAGCGTCCCCAACGCAAGTCGGTGAACAAGGCCACGCCACCAATGCCGCCGAAGTCGTCGAGAAGGCCCTGACGGCGTGGGTCGTTCACCGTTCCGCCGGAGACGAGCACCCCAAGCTCCTGCGGCGCATCGATCTTCGGTCGGATGTGTCCACTGAGCTGGGCGATGGCGAGACGCTCCGAGATGTTGGACGACCACGGCAAGCCCGGCACGACCAAGACGTATGGGTTCATGCCGCCGACACGCATGCGGGTGATGTCGTCCTGATTCCATCCCCAGTTGAACGTTTCTTGAAGCTCGATGCGGAACCGATCGTGGGTTTTCCATCCGCTTCGCAGCCACTGGTTCAGCGTCCAGATGGCTTTGGCGGGGTCGTTGCGGCCGTCGCCCACGAAGCCCCAAGCGCGCAGATCCGAGCGCACATCGACGCCGACCGATGCACCGACGGCGACGCCGGAGATGCGGGGAAAGAGCTTCGATGCCCTGTATTCCTCGGCAGGAGAGTCGACGTTCCAGTAGATGTAGCCGAGTCGAGGCTCGAACACCCAAGTGTCTGCGGGTAGGAGATAGCTGGGGTCGGTGTTGCGGTCGCCGAAGAACCAGCGTCGTACGTTGGTGAGAACCTCCAAGGTGTGGTGGTCGGCAAAGTGCCATTGAAGCTTTGGCAACAGCGCGACATAGCTCGCGTTGAACCCACGGCCGGACACGCGCAGGCCTTGCTCGTAGTATTGATGCAAGAGCCCGGCGAAGAAGGCCTGCCCACGCACGCCCACGGACAGCTCCAGGTCTTTCGCAATCGGTATTCGCTCGATCTCCACGTGCAGCGTGTCGGTGTTGTAGTAGAGGCGAAGGTCTCCTTTGCCGACCTGATCCTGTCCGACCGCTTCGAACAAGACGAATCCAAAGCCAGTCACCTCCGGAACGAATGCGAAGTCACCGCCCGCCGCGGCCGAGCCATGCCAGTCTTCGGCCCGCGCACCCGAGGAAGCGAGCATCACCAGCAGCGCGATGCCGAGACCGGGTGTGATGAGCGTCACGCGGGAGCGAACAGTCTGCATCAGTCTTCGTCTCCTTCGTCTTCGTACTCTTCGAGCGCCCGGACACCTCCCGGTGACTCTGCGGCGTCGACGTAGACCTGTGCCGCCCCGTGCTCGTAGACCAGCCGGCCTCCCGCTTGGCCTGCACGAAAACCGAAAGCGAGCACGATTGCGGTCCCGATGCAGGCCGTCACCACGGCGGCGTTGCGTAGCTGGCCTTCCGCCAAGACCAAGGGCACGAGCATGAACCCGAGCAAGATGCCGCTCGCCCATACGAAAATCTCCGCGGCTTCTTCGTGTGCTTCGATCGCAGCCTCGGGAACGACCTCCTCGACCCGTTCTTCCTCCGCCTCGCCGGTGTTCATGCCCAGCGCCCCCGAGCCGACCAGCACGCCTTGAAGCAGGAGGACGAGCACCCAGACGCGGCGGTCGAACCACCCCTTCCACCAGGCGAACGCAACCCCGCTTGCGATGAAGGGCATCAGAAGAGCGAGCGCAATCGGAACGTGGACGACTCTCGGATGGAATAGCAACTGGTCCATGACAACCACCTCTGCCGTCATGCTGCTCCAGGTCGAGGTGGAATGCCATGCGTCAGATGTGATATGGAAGCGATTTCAGGATCTTGAGGGCGCTGCATGCTACAGGCGTGAGCAGGACATGTCACAGTCTGTCTTCACTTCGGAGCGTCGCGTTCTTTCCGGACTCTTGCTCGCCTTCGTGCTGATCGCGCTGCTGTCGGCGATCGACATTTGGGCCGATCTCCGCGAAGGCACCACGCCTACGCACGTCACGGCCGAAGCGGCCGTGCTAGCTCTGGGACTGGCGGGATCGATCTTCATGGCACGCCGGCTCGTCTTCGTCTTGCGGCGGGCGAGGAGCGCGCAGGAGCAAGCTCTTCACTTGGCCGAGCAGCTCGACGCGACCCGCGCAGAGGCGAGCCGATGGCGAAACGAAGCAAGAGACCTGGTGCAGGGGCTTGCGGCGGCTCTCGATCAGCAATTCGATCGCTGGAGCTTGTCCCCTGCCGAAAAGGAGGTCGCGTTGTTGCTGCTCAAAGGGCTCAGCCATCGAGACATCGCCGAGGTTCGATCGGTCACCGAAGCGACGGCGAGACAGCAGGCGAGGGCGGTCTACAAGAAGGGCGGGTTGTCGGGTCGGCACGACCTCGCAGCGTTCTTCCTGGAAGACTTGATGCTGCCGATGCAGGACCCCAGGCCGTCCGTTCACGAGGAGCCATCGGACGGGGCAGCTTGAGGGCCCAGCGAGTCGCGACGCCGGCGAAAGACGGGAGGCACGATGGCGGGTAGAATGACCAGGGTGAGCAGTGTGCTCGTCACCAGGCCACCGACCACGACCGTTGCCAACGGCCGCTGAACTTCCGCACCAACACCGGTGGCAAGCGTCATGGGAACGAAGCCAAGGGCTGCGACGAGCGCGGTCATGAGCACCGGGCGAAGCCTCGAGCGCGCTGCGCGACGGACCGCCTCGACGACGTCCACGCCCTCTTCCAGTTCGGACATCAACGCGGTCACCAAGACGACTCCGTTTAGCACGGCGATGCCGCTGAGCGCGATGAATCCGATGACGGCCGAGATCGAGATTGGCAAGCCTCGCGCAGACAAAGCCACGATCCCGCCGACGACCGCAAAAGGCACGTTGAGCAAAATCACCAGTGCCGGCCGCGGCTTTCGGAACAGCATCAACAGAAGTGCGAGCATCAAGAGGAGCACGGCGGGGACGATGAGCGTCAGACGTTTTCTCGCTCTCTCCAAGCTCTCGTACTGGCCGCCCCAGGACAGAAGCGCACCCTCGGGGGGCTCGAGGCTCGGGTCATCGAGGAGCGTCTGAGCATCATGCACAACGGAGCCGAGGTCACGCCCCCGCACGTTCATTCCCACGACCACTCGGCGCTGCGCCATTTCGTGATTCACCAGCGCGGGGCCGCGTTCATGGGAAACGTCGGCGACTTGCGATAGCGTGATGAGCGAGCCCTCTGCCGTCGGCAGAAGAAATCGCTCGAACGACAAAGCGCTCGTCTGGGTTCCCAGCCGAACACGCACCGGGATCGGGACCGGTCCATCGTACGTCGTTCCTACTCGTATGCCTGCCCGTGCCGCTCGGACGTGCTCCAGCACGTCCTCCGAACGAAATCCGAAGCGGCTCGCTCGTAGCGGCTGAGGCACCACTTCGAGCAACCCCACCGAAGGCGGCGCGAGAACTCGGACGTCTTCGGCGCCTTCCACCTCGGACAGGGCAGCGACGATCCGACTGGCAAATGCGTGCAGCGCCGATAGGTTTTCGCCGTAGATGCTCAACGACACGTCCGTGACGCTTCCGCCGACGAGCTCGTTGAATCGCATCTGAATCGGCTGCGTGAACGCTACCTCTTCGGCGGGAGCCGATCGGGCGATGGCCCGTTCGATCTCACGTATGATCTGCTGACGTGTCACGTCGTCGCGCCACTCCGATCGAGGCGCCAGATCGATGAATACGTCGGCCTGCTCGCGCCCCATGATGTCAGTCGCGACCTCGGGGCTGCCGATACGCGATGCAATGTGGCGAGCCTCCGGCACGGATTCCAGGATGGCTGCCTCCATCTTCGTGTTGGCTGCGACGGCAGACTCGACTTGGATGTCGGCGTCGCGAACCGTCTGCACCACCAGGTCGCCTTCGTCGAGCTGGGGAACGAACGCGGATCCCGCGACGGCGGCGAGTGACGCGCCCACTGCCAACAATAGCGCTGCAAACGTCACGACGATCAGCGGATGCTCGATCGACCAATCGAGAATGGGCGCGTATTTGCGCGATATCCAGCGGATCAACCATGGCGGACGCTCCGGAACGTCCTGGTCTCGCAAGATCAGCCGCGACATCGCCGGTACGTACGTGAGAGATAGAGCCAGCGCGCTCAGCAGTGCCAGCAATACGGTCAGCGCCATGGGGCGGTACATTTTCCCTTCGACGCCGGTGAAGCTGAGGATGGGAACGTAGACCAAGATGATGATGAGGATTGCGAAGAACACCGGCCTCGCCATCCGCACCGTGGTGTCCTCCACCTGGTCGGCAATGCGACCACCTCGGTCGTGGGTCGAATGAAACACGGCTTCCACCATCACGACTGCGCCATCGACCAGCAGACCGAAGTCGAGCGCCCCCAAGCTCATGAGGTTGCCTGGTACATCGAGCAGCACCATGCCGGTCACCGCTCCCAGCATCGAAAGCGGAATGACCGAAGCTACGAGCGCGCCTGCGCGAAAGCTTCCCAACAAGAGGAAGAGCACGGCGATGACGAGAAGACCACCCTCGAGGAGGTTGGTGAAGACCGTCCGGAGGGTGGCGCCGACGAGCTCGCTCCGGTCGTAGACCACTCGGATGGTCACGTCCTTCGGCAGGGCGTCTTGCACCAACCGCATCTTCGCCTTCACCCGATCGAGCACCTCCAGCGCATTGGCCTCCAAGACCATCTGCACCATGACGTAGACGGTTTCGCCCTGACCATCCGCCGTCGCTGCGCCGATCCGGACTTCAGCGCTCTCCAGGACCTCGGCTACGTCTCCGATACGGATCGGAACGTCTTCCTCGACGGTTCGGACCACCGCGGCTGCGAGGTCGCCCGGCCGTTTTGGCCACGCCACGCCGCGCAGCAATATGCCCGATTCACCCGCATCCAGCGTCGCTCCTGCTGCGTAGCCCGTTCCCTGGCGCGTCGCCTCCGTCAACTGGGCAAGGGTCACTCGACGCTGCGCCATGCGTGCGGGATCGCCCACGACGTCGAGGGTTCGCCGCTCCCCGCCCCACGAATTGACTTCGACCACCCCTGGCACGGCCCGAAGGATCGGGGCCGCTCGGAATCTGACCAGCTCCAGAAGCTCTGCCGGAGAGCGTCCCGGCGAGCTCAGCGTGAACTGATAGATTTCACCGAGACCTCCCGTGAGCGGACCGAGCTGGGGGGGATCGACGCCCGGAGGCATGTTCCCCTGGACGCCTTGCAGTCGCTCTTGGACGAGCTGACGCGCTCGAAGCAGATCGACGTTTTCCTCGAAGACGACGGTGACGGAAGACAAGCCGTAGCGAGAGATGCTCCGCTGTGTTTTGGATCCGGGAAGACCGCCCACAGCCGTCTCCACGGGACGGGTCACCAACAGCTCTACCTCCTGCGGAGTGAGGCCCGGCGCCTGCGTCAAGACGATGACCTGCTTGCCCGTCACGTCCGGGAGCGCATCGAAGCGAAGATAGGAACCCGCGATGATGCCTCCGATGGCGAAGATCGCCACCGCAACCGCGACGATGCCACGGTTCCGAACGGACCATCGAACGATGGCCTCGATCACGGGGAGGAGCTCCCTCGGCCATCACCGTGATCGGGAAACGAGCTGGCGACGAGATCGCCCGGCTGGAAAGGACCCCGAACGAGCGCGGACGCGCCGGAGGCGGCGATGACCTCGACTTCGACGCGTTCCGACACGTCGTCTCGGCGTCGCAGGACTACACTATCGTCGCCCTTTTGCAGAATCGACCCTGCAGGCACCTCCCAGACGTCCTCGGCGGCAAACACTTGGGCGATCCCGGTCAAGCCATCTGGAAGATCGATCGGCTCTTCTGGATCGAACCAGGATCGGAACGTGCCGTCGGACGGAACGATGGCCGAGGCCGCCGGCTTCGGATCGAGCACGACGCGGCGCCCGTCATTCGCCGTGAAGAGCACCGACGCCGCGTCAGGCCAACGCTCGGCCGTCTTCACTTCGATCCTGGCGGACGCCTCTCCGGTCAGGCGGGCGATGGGCTGCGCACC
>DATIUW010000332.1:0-3281 GCA_035466435.1 Polyangiales bacterium
CATCGGCGATGAAGCTCTGCTCTTGGTTTTCTTCCAGCTCTTCGACCAAGTCAGGCCAGGTTTCGTTCATCTCGCGCTCGTTGCGAGACATCAGACGAATCTTCCCGTTCTTGCTGAACACCAAACAACGCACCCCGTCGAGCTTTCGCTCGTAGATCCAGTCCGGATCGGAAAAGTGATCGTCCGTCAAGGTCGCGAGCATCGGTTGCGTCCACTTTGGTTGCGCGCGCCGCTCGGTCTTGCTCCGCAGCTCTTCAGAAAGCCCTTCCAGCACGTCTGGCATGAGGTCTTCGAATACTCCTCGGGAATGAGTGGTGCAGAATTGATGCCAATCCGCAGCAATCAGGGGGATTCGTAGCCTCCTCTCGGGACTGAGGGCTTGCGAGAAGTAGCTCGTTGCTCAACCCTGTCAGACAGAGACGATGGAGGAGGACATGAACGGGGACGCTGGAGACGATCGCACCCAAAAGGATCAGCAACCAGCCGATCCGGAGAAGATCAAAGAGGCCGTGAAGCATGCCGAGGAACGCCGCGGCACGAAGCGCGGAGAGGACATCGTCGAAAAGGAAGAGCCCGCGACGCCCAAAAAAGGCTGACGCGGGCTCTTCGCAAAAAGCACCGAGCTTCGTTGTTACAAAGACGCGACGGGCTCGTACCAAGCACCGCCGTCGAAACCGGACACGGGAGCGACGGTCCCGGCGCCACTTTGGTCGACCGCATCGATTCGGACGCGGCCAGCTCCGCCCGCTCCGCCGACGTTGGCCTGCCAGCCGGATCCACCAGAGCCACCCTGGGCCGTGATCTGCCCCTCGTGCACCACGTCGAGAGACTGTAGCCAGATTGCGCCGCCGGATCCGCCGCCGCCGCCGCCGCAGGAACCGCCGCCGTCCGTTCCGCCGTCTCCCCCGTTGGCCGAGATCTGCCCGTTGAGGCCGATGCGCAACTGCCCGAATACGGTGAGCTTGATGATCCCGCCTCCGGCGCCGCCTCCACCGCTGCCACAGCTGAATCCACCAGAGCCGCCGCCCGCACCGGAGCCGCCGTCGAGCATGCTCAACATGGCGTCGCCATAGAGCGGTCCGGCCACCGCGTCACCGAGCGGGGCATCGCCTCCCAGCGTTCCGAAGCTCCCGCCTGCACCCGGTCCCCAAGCCGTTCCCCCGCCGCCTGCACCGGGTCCCTGACCCGCCACGCCGGGAAGCTGGCCTTCGGATTCACTGTAGATGCCATTGCCACCGTCATGGCCGCCGGCTATGGCAATACCGCCAACCCCGGCGCTATCGAACGTCACGCCGTTCGTGCCGTCGCCACCGTCGGCGACGAGAGCGCCATCGATGGTTGCATCGTCTCGTGTCTTGATGATGAGCGGATCAGATCCCGTGACCGTCACGGTGACCCCATCCTCGATCGTGAAAGTCGTGAAGTTGTAGACTCCGCCTGGAAGCTCCACGTCTGCATTCGCGAGGAACGCGCCATCGCTTCCGTCACTGAAGCAGTCGGTTCCATCGACGCAAGCTACGCATTGTCCGAGACCGTCGCAGACCTCTCCTGCATCACCGCATGAAGTGAAGGCCTCGGCGCCAAGGCATGGATCCGCTACGCCACCGGAGCCTCCCTCCCCGCCGGCTCCCCCCGTGCCTGCAGTGCCGCCGGCTCCACCAGTGCCGGCCGCGCCACCAGTGCCGGCCGTGCCGCCGGCTCCACCACTACCGCCAGTTCCGGCCGTGCCGCCATCGTCATCGTCTGAACACCCAAAAGCAGCAAGAGCGGCCATGAGCGCGAAAATTCCAACCCACCGTGTATTCATCGCGCCACCCTATTGGAATGGTCCGATGGGTGTCCAAAAATGCGGACTCAGGCTTGATAAGTGGCGAGAGTCGTCGCCAAAGCGCGATTTAAGGCGGGTAGCGCGCTTGCGCTCTAATGCGACGGTTCCGAGCTCGCGAGCGCGAGGCGCTCGGCCTCGTCCGGGTCGAGCAGGAGATTGAGCAAGCCTCCCACCGTGCGCGCAGACTCGAGATGATGCCGAAGGGGCGCCGATACGTTGATGCGATAGTGGTTGCGGCGGCCTTCCTTGATGCGGGTGATCACACCACCTTGCTCGAGCTCCGTGATCACTCGAAAGACCCCCCGCTCCGTGATCCCGACGCGATCGGCGATCTCACGCAAGCGCACGTCCGGGTCGCGGGCGAGGCAGACCAAGACGTGCGCATGGTTGCTGAGAAACGTCCAAGAGCCGTTGACCTTGTCTGCAGCGGGATTCGCCTCCAACGTGTCTACGCTCTTGGATGCTTTGGACGCCCCGGACATTGATTCCGGTTTGCGCCTTCTTGAACCGTGATTCCAGTAAAAAGGCGTTTTCCGGAATGTTTCGAGAACGTGTCGGGCCGCCCTTGTAGGCTCAGTCGTACGCCTTTTCGCTTTCCGCTTTGACTAGGCCGGAATCGATCTCGGAAGCCAGCGCCTTTGCGCGCTCCCAGATTTCCCGGCCGGTGCCGGGGTTGTCTGCAACGACAGAGAGGACGAACGAGCCCCCGGCCGAATACACGCGGATCGATTCGATGTTGCCATCTACGCGAAGCGGGTCGTGCTGATAGGACGGTGTCGTCCTCGACTTCGCATGGCACTCCGCGGCTCGCTGCAAGTACGCGGGAGTGACGCCCTTTTCAGCGCGAACGTAGAGCTTGGCGCCCATGGTCCGCTTCGGCAGCATCGCTTTGACGCGCGCCGGCTTCTTTTCGATGGGCTTGGCGTCATAGACTTGTCCGTGGATGACGCTTCCGTCGTCCAGCACATCTGGTGTGCATTCAGGCATCGCCGATGCCGGTGACTCGAGCGTCATCCCCATGGCGAGCGCAAAGGCTGCAAGTACCCAAATCCACTTCTTCATTTCCACCTCCCTGGCTCGGTCACTCGCTTTTCCTCCTGGGATCCGCCGTGCCAAGCAACTGAAACAATTCACTGTTAATTGACCGAAGTTTCTAGACTTTCAATACATGTTATTGAGTTCAACATAGGAAATGTCAATCGTATTTCGTCCAGATTTCCAAATTGTTTCGAGCGAGCCTTTCGCACCCGGGTCCAGCCTCGCTGCTGGGCGCTAATTGGCTGTAATTACACGCTGCCAGAGGACACATGCTCCCCAAGCCCCACTTCGTGTCTGCTCGTCTCTGCTAGAAGCGAGCGGCTACGCGAAGCCCTGCAAACGTCCTGCCGACCTGGGGAGACGCGCTCCACCTGGGCGAGGATGGAGGGTCCTTTCCCTGCAGGTACGCGTTCCA
>DATIUW010000333.1:0-1977 GCA_035466435.1 Polyangiales bacterium
TGCACGATGGCCCAGCGATCCTCGACCGGGATGTTGTGTGCGTAGGACGGCATGTTGCGTACACCGTTGCTGATCGTCGCAAATAGCTGACCGTCCGGGATGTGGCGCAGACGGTCGTCGTGAAGCGTCGGAGCGACGAGACCGCTGGCACCGAGCGCTAGCGCGCGGCGCGACACCATGCCCTTGCCGGCACCGGAGACGCCGTGACCGGTCGCGCAGTAGATGTTGAATCGGTCCCTGCCCCGGGCGACCGCCGCTTCTACACCTCCGAGGTCCCTGGTGATCCGTTTCGGTACCACGGCGATCCACATTTTGCTCTGGGCGGCCAGCCCCGTAGCCGCATCGACCCCTTTTACCATCTCACGAGACACCGTTCCCTCGACCTGCGGTCGCATCGATCGTTGATCGGCGAAGAACGGTTGCCGCTCCTGCGTGTCGTAGCGGGGCTGGTTGTACATGTTGCGGATGCCCACGATCGGCGGCTCGGTGCTCTCCGTGCCGATGCAACCGCCGGTCAGTGACGCCAAGGCCACCGTGACGACTAGAGCGCGCATCACTGGACCTCCTCCTCGACGAGCTCGAGGTAGGTGGGGTTGGTGGACTCCAAGAGCGCTTTGGTGCGCTCGAGGTCGAACTTCTGGTCGTCGGCTTCGATCGAGATGAAGAACTTGTCGTCCGAAGCCGCTTCGAAGCGATCCGACTCGAAAATCGGATGGTTGTGCCGCGGCAGCTTGATGATGCCCAGCAGCCCGAACAGCGTCGCAAAGCCGCAGAGCAAGATCCCGAGCTCGAACATGATCGGTACCATCGAGGGGAAGGCGCCGGGAGGCTTCCCACCAACGACCAATGGGTAGCCCCAGCCGATGTCGAGCAAATTGAACGTCCAAGCATTGGTGTACTGAATCATCAGCACCGCGATCCCGACGCCCAACATGCCGAAGATGAACGAAATCACGCCGATGCGAGTCGGCTTCAGTCCCATCGCCTCATCCATGCCGTGCATCGGGTACGGGGTGTGACAGTCCCAATTTTCGTAGCCCGCGTCTCGCACCTTCATCGCCGCCCGCGCGATTGAGTTCGGCGTGTCGTATTCGGCTAGGTAGAGGGCGGGCTTCTTTTTTTCGTTTGCCATGATTCGCCTCACTCCGCCGGCACCGGCGCTGCGGCCGCGCCCGGCTCTTCCTGGTGCGACTCGAGCGCGTGGATGTCGGGATGCGCCCCCGGCAGCGTTCCTTTGACCTCCGCAATGGCGATCATCGGAATCCAACGAACGAACAAGAGGAACAGCGTGAAGAACAATCCGAAAGTGCCGAGATAGGTCAGCACGTCGATGGCCGTGGGATGGAACATCCCCCACGAGGACGGAAGGAAATCCTGATAGAGCGAGGTGACGATGATCACGAAGCGCTCGAACCACATGCCAACGTTGATCAGCACGCTGGCGATGAGCATGATCGGCACGCTCGTTCGCGCCCGCTTGAACCAGAAGATTTGAGGCACGATCACGTTGCAGAACACCATCGCGTAGTAGGCCCACCACAACGGTCCCCAGTTGCCCTTGCTATCGAGCATCCCCCACCCGAGCCGGTTGTGGAGGAAGACCCACTGCTCGTACGGGTTCGAGGAGTACCAGGCGATGAAGAACTCCATCGCATACGCGTACCCGACGAGCAGCGCCGTCCCGAGCATGAACTTGTTCATCAAGTCGAGATGCTTGATGGTCACGATGTGGTGCAGCTTGAACACCGACCGGCAAATCAACATCAGCGTCATCACCAGAGCGAAGCCGCTGAACACGGCGCCGGCGACGAAGTACGGAGGAAAGATCGTCGTGTGCCAGCCCGGAACCACCGACGTCGCAAAGTCGAAAGAAACGACCGAGTGCACCGAGAGGACCAGCGGAGTCGAAATGCCGGCGAAGATCAGGTAAGCGCGCTCGTAGTGCTGCCAGTGGCGATGGGCGCCCCGCCAGCCGAG
>DATIUW010000334.1:0-2177 GCA_035466435.1 Polyangiales bacterium
CGACATCGACGGCGAGCCCGGCAGCTTCGTCGGCACCAATCGCTTCGACCTGATTCGAGAGCGCGCCTGGACGTCGCCCAGTTGGCATGAAGCCGGCTAGCGAAACCACGCCGCATTTTTTTCGGCTGAAGCCTGTAACGCTGCTCGCCTGACGCGCACTTCCGAGTGAACCTCGGGGTAATGCCGTAGGAGCGGGCCCCATCGAAAAAGGAGACTATCGATGAATGGACCCATTTCACATGGTGTGCTCACGGTCGCGCCCACCGTTAGCTGCGTCGCGAGCACTACTCCAGTACCCGGTTTCGGGGTGCTGCCTGTCAATGCGTTTCTGGTCGAGGCGTCGGAGCCGGTGCTCGTCGATACCGGGATGCCCGCCCTGGTCGACGAAACCATTGCCGCGCTGTCCACGCGCGTCGATCCCGCCGACCTACGCTGGATCTGGCTGACCCACTGTGACGCCGATCACGTTGGAGCTTTGGAAAAGCTGCTCGAGCTTGCACCCAACGCCCGGATCGTCACCAACTACCTCGGCATGGGCAAGCTCTCCATGCGCACGGCGCTGCCGCCGGAGCGCTTCTATCTGATCAATCCCGGTCAGAGCCTCCACGTCGGGGACCGCGAGCTCCGTGCCGTCGCGCTGCCAAGCTACGACGCGCCGGAGACGATGGGTGTGTACGACTCGCACTCGCGTGCGTTGTTCAGCTCCGATTGCTTCGGCGCTCTTCTCGACGACGCCTACGGCGCCACGTCGGTCGAGGATGTCGCATCGATTGCCCCGTCGAGCGTGGTCGAGGGATTGTGCAGGTGGGCGATGGTCGACGCACCCTGGCTTGCCGGAGTGAGCGACTCGACGTTTCGAAGCTCGTTGGTCGATCTGGCGCGGCTTTCTCCGGAGCACGTCCTGAGCGCTCATCTACCGCCAGCGCACGGCAAGCTCGATTGGCTTTGCGAGCAGCTCGACGGAGCGCGAAGGTCGGAGCCCTTCGTCGGACCCGATCAGTCCGCACTCGAAGCCATGCTTTCTGCTGCGTGATGATCGTCGGGACACGTCACGAATCGTCCATCGCGGGAGTTGATGCCCGCTTCCAGAGTGGAGTACGCTCCGGTGTGGTGTCCCGATGGCTCAGCAGGTTCGACGACACCCTGTCGGACGGGGAGCTGGCCCGCGCGGTGATCGACGGCGCAGGCCGAGGCGCAGAGTCGGCCTTGGTCTCGCGCTTCGGTCGGCGCGTCTATCTCTACGGCATGCGTCACCTTCGGGATGAAGCGCGCGCGGAGGATTTGGCACAGGACGTGATGACGGTCGTCATCGAGCGGCTGCGCGCCGGAGAGATCAGGGAGCCAGATCGCGTCGGCTCGTTCATTTTGGGTACTGCCCGCTGGATGGCGCATGACATCCGGCGACGGGAACGCCGCGCCGCCGAGGTGGCTTCGGCAGCTTCGCGCGAAGTCAGCCTTTTCGTCGAGGCGGTCGAGCCCCGAGAGGTCGAGCGGCTTTCCGAGGCCCTCGAGGAGCTATCCGAGCGAGAGCGCGCGATCGTCGTGCTCAGCTTTCGGGACGAACGCTCTGCCCAAGAGATCGGGGAGGCGTTCGGTCTGCGTGCAGGACACGTGCGCGTCATTCGGCATCGTGCGATCGCCCGCCTCGCCACCCTCATGGGCGTTGGCGAGCTCGAAGACGAAACGGAGGCCCCATGAAGATCGGGCTCGAAGAGCTGATTCAGTACTGGCAGGGCGAGTTGCCTCCCGAGCGCGAAGCCGAAGTCGAGGAGGCTCTCTTCGAGGACACGGCAACCGCGCATCGGCTCGAAGCGATCGCAAGGCTGGATGCCGGCGTGCGAGCCTTGGTGTCGGGGGGCGCGCTGCGAAGCGGGCTGACGGTGCAAGCCGTCGAAGGCTTGCAGCAAGCCGGCCTCAGAATACGCACCTACCAGATCGAGCCGGGTCAGGTCGTGCCGTGCAGCATCGAAGAGGAGGATCTGATGGTGATCCGTCTTCGGGGCGACTTCGGGGACGTGGACCACGTCGACGTGGGAATGGAAGGTACGCTCGAGGGCGTTGGACCGATGAGCGAGCGGTACGTCGATGCGCCGGTCGATCGGCGCGCGGACGAAATCGTCCTGGTCTACCCGGGGGACCGCATTCGAGCGCTGCCGCGAAGCCAGTTCCGGTACACC
>DATIUW010000335.1:0-26115 GCA_035466435.1 Polyangiales bacterium
GACGAGTGCCCGAATGCGTCCGACTACGATTGCATCCAAGTCGGCACGGGCTCGAGTCGTTGCATCCGCACGGCGGGCGGATGCGAGCCTCAGACCGAAAGCTACGACTGCGCCCCGGGTTTCTTCTGTGAAGCCGGGTCATGCGTCGATCGTCGCCTGGCCTGCGAAAGCGACTTCGACTGCCCGAAGAGCCACATCTGTCACGCCTCTCCGAACTACGGCTTCCGATTCTGTGCTCGAGTTCATCGGACCTGCCATAGGGAGACTGATTGCTCGTGGCTGGGTGTGAGCTTCGGGAGCTACTGCGAAAACGTCGACGGCGACCTCCGAAAGGAGTGTGCCGGCGAGCTCGTCAGCTCCCCGGGAAGCGCTTGCTTGAACAGCGACTGCAATACGAATGACGCGCCGGTTTGCGAGCCGAATGCTAGCGGAGACCTCGCTACCTGCGGTCGCTACGGGCTTTGTCTCACCAACGACGATTGCGTCAGCGGCTTCGAGTGCCTTGGTTTGGGACGCGATGGTCGTAAGGAATGCGTTCCAACCGGCGGGAGCTGTGACCGATCGAGTGAATGCTCGGCTGGCGAGGTCTGCGCTTCACCCAGAAGCGGCGACCCCCCGAGCTGTGTCTGCAAGGAGGCCACGTGAAACCCCAAGCCCCGATTCCTTTGATTTTGTTCTTGTTCGCGGCTGCGATACCCGCTTGCCAAGGGGGCGACCCCAGCGCAGCCGGCATGCGTTCTGACCCGTTGGTGTCCGAGCCCTCGTCGTGCAGCGACGGCGACCCAACCTGCAACATGGCCTTCGACTATCCAGTCAACGACGACCTCACCCAAACCAACTCTCGAAACATCTTCTACGACAGCAACGCGGGGGCGCTCACGCTGCAACCCGGAAGCGGCAGCCTGATCGACAGCGATGGTGATAGCGTCCCAGACGCGGCCGACGAGTGCGTAGGGATCGGGTGGCGCCTTCCGTGCGACGGCGATCCCAGCAACGACGGAATCTACCAAACCCTCTATTACAACGATGACACCGACGTCACCGTGAGAGCCGACATCGGCGTCACGGGCAAGCTCGAGAAGGCCGATGCGTACATCTTGATGGACGCGACCGGCTCCATGCGCGGAGAGCAGCTCCAGCTTCTCGCAGGCTTGACCTCGGGCACGTTCGTCGACCCAACTGATTGCCCGACCGGTGCGGACACGGGGTTGATTGGGGCCTTGCGGTGCTCGATTCCCGACCTCTGGATCGGGGTGGGCGATTTCAAAGAAGTATCCTACCCGCCGCACAACCCTCGCTACGACCTGACCCCGTACCACCACTACCTGGACACGACGGACAACGTGCAGCACATCCTCGATGCCGTCTCCGCGTTTCAGGCTGACTACAACGGCGACTATCCGGAAACCGCGCCGCATGCGATGTATTCGGTCGTCACGGGATTGGGCCTCGGGGACTTGGTTCCCAATCGCGGCGCTTGTCCCGCCACGCCCGCAGGCCGCTGGGGCTACCCTTGCTTTCGGCCGAACGTCCTTCCAATCATCATCCTGATTACCGATGCCGATATGTGGAACGGCCCGTTGGCGACCAACGGCCACATCTATGGCAACCCGCCGTTCGATGGCATCCTCGGCGCCGGCACCCGGCTTCCTCCGGTCGAGCAATCGCCGAACGTGCTCTACTCGAGCGATCCGTTCACCGCCTGGGACCTCGGCGATCTCACGTCCAAGTCCACGACCGTGATGGGGAGCAACAAGAACTTCGGAAACGATGCCGCCACCTGGAGCGTACCTGGTTGTCAGCGCTGCGGCAGCACGAGCTGTTGGGCGGACGGGCGGGATGCGTTCGTTCGGTTCGGGCTCACCGGCACCGTCGACATGTTCGTGAGCGGCGAGGGAACCTCGTACCACACCACGAACGTGGCCTTGTTGGATTCCGCGCTCGGGGCGGTGGCTTGCAACGGGGGTCCGGGAAGCGGCAACTTCTGGGGCAAGCTCACGCAGACCGTGCCTCCAGGAACCTGGTACGCAGTCTCCGATGCGTCGGTGGATACCTCCAGCTCCGTGTCGGAGCGGGTCGGCAACTTTCAGCTTCGGTTGCACAACCTGACCGCGGATCCGGGTGGATACCCGAGCTGGCAGACAGCCGACCTGCCCATTCCGTGGACGACCATCGAGACCGAGCTACTCGCGGCGGGCGTGAAATTCGTCAACATCGTCAGCCCGAACTCAGGCGGCTACATTGCCGTCCCGGACGTCGAGGCGCTGGCCGTGGCGACCGATTCGCTCGACCAGTTCGGAAACCCCTATCTGCAGCTCATCAACGGGGACGGGTCGGGCCTCGGAACCGCCGTCGTCGATGCGATCCGATCGTTGGTCGGCGATACCCGCCGTGACATCACGATCGTTCCGGAAGACAATGTCGCAAGCACGGCGGTCGACGAAACGCAGTTCGTCACGGCGGTCACCGCGACCTCATGTCCCACTAGCGGCATCCAAAACTGCCTCGGCGGCGAGGGCACCAGCAGCTGTCTCGATTGTCTCGCCGAAACCGAGGTTTCGTTTTCGTTCCGCATGGGCAACACCATCGTGGCGCCCGATGTGGTTCCGCAGATATTCGATTTCGAGATGGTGGCGATCGCGGACGGAACCGCCGAGCTCACTCGCATCCCGGTCCGCGTGATGGTGCCGGCCAGCGGTGGCTCCTACGGAGTCGGTTTTTACGAGAACACCTACGATTCGGACATCGTCTGCGAGATGCCGCCGGACCGACCCGACTGGGGCCTGCTGGAATGGATAGGCTCGACGCCTTCCGACAGCAGCATCACCTTCGAATTCTTCACCGGGAACACCATCGCAGAGCTCGACTCGCAGATTCCGGTGCCGCTGACTCACCCGACCGATACCTCGATGCCCGATGGCACCGTCGTGATCACCGATCATGTCTACGACATCGGTCAGGCGTTGCTGGCGGGTGGCAAGGCCAATTACATGCCTTATCTCCGCATTCGAGCAAGGCTTCAGGCATCTACCGATACGCTGAGCACGCCGATCTTCCAGGGATGGTCGACGCAGTTCAACTGCGTGCCGTATGAATAGCCGGGCTCAGCCGCCGCCCCGAATCAAGGTCAGCATCGGCTTCGGCGCGTAGCCCGCGACGTAGCCGCTCTCTTCGGCGATGTAGACCCAACCGCGTTCGTCGACTCGCATGAGATCGGGCACGAGGTCGCACGGCAGGCTCGACGAAAGCTTCTGTCCATCCGACGGCCGGATGACGTGCACCGAGGAGGCGGGGACGAACAGCGCCCCACCACGCAAGACCGGCTCGAGCCGCCGCGGAATCTCGTCGGCGAGGGCGTCGGCGAGGTTGGTGGTCCAGCGCAGGTTGCCGGTGCCCACGTCGAGCGCGCTCACTCGGCCGAATGGTGCGTTGACGACCCAGGTCTCGTCGATGGTCAAGCCAGCCCCTCCAATGGCCAGGCCCGGGTCGCGCGTCTCCCAGCGGGGGGCGCCGGTCTGGAGGCAATGGGCCGACAGCGTCGCCTCGTCGCCTGCGGTCGATACCAGAACCGCCTGTCCGGCAGCGCAAGGGTCAGCCGTTGGCGGGCCCGAGAGCTCGCGCTGCCATCGAGGGCGGCCGCTATAGAGATCGATCGCGAACAAGGCCCCCTCGTTGCGCCCGCGCACGGCAGCGGCGACGACGGTTTCTTGATTGACCAGCGGCTTGAGCTGAAAGCAGCCGCGCTCCGCGAAGCGCCATACGTCTTCGCCCGTGGCGATGTCGAGCGCGTGGATCGCCTCCTCGCCGCATGTCACCAGCAGGATGCGACCGACCTTGGTGAGCCGGAACTCGCCCCCGCTTCGAGAGGCAAAGCGCCACCGCGGCTCGCCGGTTCGCACGTCGAGGGCGACCAGCCGGTGACTGCCCTCGGTCAGAACGGCGACCGGAGGCATGTTGCCGCCGCCTGCCATCAAGCCCACCGGCGGTCCGCCGATGCGTGGCGTGATGTGCGTCGAGAAATAGGGCTCGCCGTCGTCGACGCTGCAAAGCTCGACCTCGCCGTCGGAACAAAGCCGAATCAACGCCGAGCCGGCCATCAGGGTGGCCGATGATTGACCAGGCCGCGCCCACAGCACTTTCCCTTCATCGCGACCGACTGCGACCACGTGGGTCTGGGTCGCGATCACCAGTCGATCTCCACACATGAACACCGAGTTGGCATCCAGGCCTTCGAGACAGACGCGCCACCGCTCCTCGAACTGCAACGAAGGAAGGTTCCCCATCGCGGCGGCCGGTCCGCCCTCGGGACTGTGGTGCATGCGTAGGCGATCCGGGTCGAGGTTCACGAAGCTGTCGGCGGCGCGGCGTGCTCGAATCTCACGCCGAAGCGCTCGCACCTCCTGCCGAAGCGCGCGGACCCGCAAATTGCGGCTTTGTCCGCGGTCCGCCGCCGCCAAGCTTCGCAGCAGATCGCTGGTCAGCTTCAAGATGGGAAGCGCCGCCTCGGTGATTGTCAGCGACGTCGCGGTCAGGTCTCCGTGGCCCTCCGCCGACAGCTCGACGCTCACGAGCTGGTGTGAGGATTTGCGCATGGCGATCTGGAAGCCGCCTGCGCGCAGGCGCACGTGGGTGGGCCGCGCCCCGTCCCAGGCCTCGATCAGGGTTCGCACGGCCATCACCATGCGATGGGCCGCCAACATGATCGGGCCCTTCGAAAGCGAAAGCTTGCGGCCGCGCACGTAAGCCCAGAGGTGGCCCTGGAAGAGAAGCGCATGCACGTCGGCGCGCGCCGATCGGCTCTGCGACGTCGAGGACGAGGGGTAGATCGCCGCCTCGTATCCAAACGCCAGCGGCACGTGGTCGCCGGGGGCATCGAGCTCGCCGCCGCGTTGGTTGATCGGCGCGCTCATGGCCTCGGGGTCGGGCGCGACCTTGGTCGCCATGGCGCGCTCGGCGACCCGAATCGCGATCTGTCTCGCCGTCGGATCCACCTCTCGCGTCGCTGCATCGAGCATCGATTGCGCACAGGTGTCGAGCAGCAATCGAAGAGGCACTGCGCGATCGAGCTGATAAGCAACCGGCGAGCTCGCCGTGCCGTAGCAGCTCACCAGCACCGAATCCCCTCGCCGGACCAGCGCGTATTCGACCGCGGCGGATGCGAGCGGAAGCAAAGCCTTGCGCCTCGAGCCGATCGCAAGCGCGACGGCGGCCGCCGTGAGATCGGGCAGAACCGGGATGTCGACATCGAGCCCCGCTCCCACGAGGAGCCTCGAGACACCTGAATTCGGCTGTTTTTGAGCGTATGAGAACGATTCGTCCAAGTGGGCGACCATGCTGCTTTTCCAACGCGAGTCGGGAACAAAAATGGTACTTGGTGCCTTCGATCTGGATCCAAAAAAAGGCGCGTTGGCGCATATGTTGACAGCACGTGGTGGCGATGGGCGACGAGACCAAACAATGGGTTGCGGTGACGGTGCTCGTGTTTCGGGGCGGCCGGATGCTTTCCATGTGCCGCGCTTCGACCAAGGATGCGGCGCCCGGCTTGTGGGAAGGCGTCTCCGGGCGAGTGAAAGCTGGTGAAGATCCGTTGGCGGCAGCGCGCCGCGAAGTCACGGAGGAGACCGGGTTGAGAGTCCGCGTTCAACCGCGCCCCGTGACCGCCTATGCGGCCACCCGAAAAGGAGAGCCCATGACGGTCATCGTGTTTCGCGCGGATCACCAAGATGGAGAGGTCGTGCTTTCCGACGAGCACGATGCGTACCGCTGGTGCGAGCTACGAGAGCTCAGTGAGCTCGGGGTGCCGGAGATGCTGGTCGATGCCGCTCGGCAGGCCTGGGCTCCGACCACGCTCGACGACTGAACAACGCCTCGAGCGCCTCCGCAAATGCGCCTGTGGAGTGATGCGCCGCGAGGTACTCGAAAGCTCGCTGTCGAAGCGAGCCCGCCATGCCCGAATCGTCGATCACGCGACGGGCGGCCGCCGCGAGCGACCCCGGGTCGTCATTCGGGACCACCGCGCAGGCCCCGTTCAACGAAAGCCCAGCTTTGGCGCGCTCCATCGCGATGACGGGCAGGCCCCGTGCGAAGGCGTCCAGCATCTTGATGGGAAGCCCTCCCTCGGTTCGCCTGGGAATCCAGGCCGCGTCGCTTGCGGCATGGACCCGCGCACGGGCCTGCTCGCCGTCGAGACCGCGGAAATGCACCGCGTTTTCGATGCCCCATCGTCGTGCTCGTTGCCGCGCCGGGGCCGGGTCGGATTCCGTCGCGATCAGCAGCGAAGCCGTGGGATGGGTGGAACGCAGCATCGCCAGCGCCTTCAACAGATGCTCCCATCCTTGGTAGCGATCGAGATTGCCCGCATAGAGGCAGATTCGTGCATCGGCGGGGAGGCCGAGGGCGTCACGGGCAAGAACGCGACTCGGCTGATCGGCCCCGGGGACCGGCGGCCAGGGCACCGGCAAGTACTGCACGTCGTCGCCAAGGAGCTCAGCGAGGGCCGGTGCGACGGCGGCAACACCATCGGCCTGTCGGCCCACGAACGCTTCGGCCCGCGCCGCCACTCCGGAAACCATCGCCTTGGGAAGCGCAGGGAGGTACACCGGAAGCTCCCGGCGAACGCAGGTGTGCGCGACGTAATACAGGGGCCGAACCCTTGCTGCGAGCGCTGCGAGCGCGGCTTCGATGTGGTGCGCCACGAAAGCATCGGGTTGCAGACGACGCGCCAAGCGGCGCGTCTCGGCGATGCATCGCGCATCGAGCGCGATCTTCCCGAGAGACGGCCCAGAGCGTAGCGAGCGAACCTTGGGGAAGTCTGGGATTCGGTGGATGGGGTAGGGTGCGTCGGACGCGTAAGCGCCATGAGAATACACCAGCAGGTGCGCGGTGCGCTCGGACTCGACCGAAGCCCGCAGCATGGCGTCGAGCGCTGCCTGGGTGCCCTGGTAGCTCGGAAAGGGAAGGCAGGCGAGATGCAGGATCATTCGATGTAGCCCAGGGCGCGCAGCCTCGATTCGATCAGGTCCTGGTTTCGGCTTTGCCGTGGGGACAGAGGCTCGGATGCGGGCAGGGGCCGCGCGGAGGCTTCCCGGCCTTCTCGGAGCGCCTCCCAGAGAACACGACCTTTGAAGGCAGTTGGAACGCCGAGACCGAGCCGGCACAGCAAGGTGGCGGTCAAATCCGCGATGTGTGCGTCGATGCGGCCCGTGGGGCCGACGCTCGGGCCGGCTAGCGTCATGAACCCGTGCGAGCGATGACTGCCCGGCAGGCTTCGCCCTTTCTTACCGACCTTCTCGTGCTCGGCGAGGCGACGGAAAGACAGGCCGTCATGCGGCGCTTCATTCACGCCATCGCGACGCGCCTCCGAGGGCGCTTGGGCGCTGGGCATGAGGTTATACGAGTAGCCCTCATCGAGGTGGAGGTCGAGCAAGAGGTCGGGCGCGCGGTCGAGAAAGGGTCCCTCGAAGAGCGCCTCGCGCGGGATCACGTCGCGGAATACCGGGCGATTGGTCCAGGGATCCCGCGTGGCGAGCAAAGACGCACGCACACGGAGGATCGTCTCGCGCACCCGCGCAGGGGCCACGATGCCACGAGGCTCACGTCCGGCCACGTTGAGATAGACGCCTGGGAAATAGTTGAGCTCGTCGCTGAAGGCAACGGTGTGTCGCATGTCGATCGCGCCGAAGCGGACGCTCGATTCGAGACGGCTCGGCAGCCACGCGTTGCCAAGGCGAAAGATCCGCTCGCGCAGGCTCGGGGGAAAGCGGCGAAGCGCGATCTCCTTCAGCGTCATGCCGGCCCGGCCTCGGCGCGGCCGAAAACGAAGCAGCCCGTGCTCCGCCAGCAAGCGATTGAGATACAGCACTTTGTCCGAGGAGCCGCCCGACCCATGATCACTGAGCACCGTGACCTCGGTTTCAGCGCCGCCCGCGGCAGCCACGAGCTTGCCCACGGCGTGGTCGAGCGCCTCGTAAACTCGCGCCAGCCCCGCGGCCGCCTCCGCGCTGACTTGCATCGGTCTCCTAGGGGATTCCGGATCATGATGCGCCCAGAGGTAGTGCGACGCGGTGTCGCTTTCCCCGAAGTAGACCGCGAAGACGTCCCAGTCTCGCTCTTCGAGAAGCCACTGCGCCCACTTGGTCTTTCGCCCCACCCGCTGCTCGAGCGCGCTCGGCAGATGGTCGATCCACCCAAGACTATCCGCGTGGAACTCGTCCACATCATCGAAGGTCGGAGCGCCGAATCTGCGCACCGTCTCGTCGTAAAGCGAAGGCGGCCACATGAACGAACGGTCCGCTTCGAACGCGACGGGCGCATCCCAGCCGCTCACGAAGATGCCGTGCTCCAGCTTTTCGGGTGGCCACGTCGCCGGAAAGCTCAGACAGGCGCACCGAAGCCCGAGCGCATCGAGCCGTTCGAAGATCGTCGGAACCTCCCTCGCGGTGCCTGCCGTGAACCGGATCTGGTATCCCTTGCGCGTCGTGAAGTCGAACACGCCGTGCTGAGCCGGGTCGACGCCGGTGAGGAACGTGGTCCAGTTCGGAAGCGTGGCCGGAGGCTGCACGGATTCGAGCGCCGCATGCGCGCCGCTCGCCATCAGGGCGTGAATGTGCGGAAGCCGCTCGGGCCCGAGTTGCTCGACTAGATCCAAATCAAAGCCATCGAGCCCCACCACCAACGCACGCGCAACCACGCCCCGACCTTAGCGCGCCGCCCAAACCCCCGCACACACGGGCTCGGAAAAACGCGACATGGGGTAGGCGTTCGTGTGGGGGAGGCGGGGTGGGGATTGCGGGTTCGCGCCTCGCGATTACCTCGGGTGTGGTGACGGTCCGTGCTTATGCGACCCGAGCGCAACCACTACGTCGGAACACGGGCCCATCATCCCCACCCCGCCGCCCCCACGCGAGCGCCTAAGTCTCTTCCTTGGATGCCCGGGGGTCTTGGGATGCCGAAGGCGCTGAGGATGGTCGGGGTGATGTCGTAGATTTGGGCGCCGTCGATGCGACCGCGGCGCGGACTGTTTCCGCCGCTCATCACGAAGATGCCCTCCCAGTCGTGGTTGCAGCTATCGGGTCCGGTGTCGTTTTCGAGCACGACTCGACGACTGTTTCCAACCGAGCCGATCGCACGCAGCGCGAGGTCGTCGAAGTACACCATCAAGTCCGGTGGAAACCCACGGACCCTCCGATAGTGCTCGTCCGGAATACGAACCATGACCGGGATTGGCTTGCCGTCGTCGTCTCGGACGTGTTCGAGGGCGTCGCGAAGCTCGGCCCGGATCGCGCCGAGCGAGCTCGGTGCAACGACGCCAAACGGCTCTCTCCCTGCGACGTTGATGAAAACTCGCGCATAGTACCCGCCCTCGGCCCAAGCCTTGGTGCGCGTCCAGTCGACCGTGCCGTGGTCGAGCGGGGTGGTGGCAGTCGGTGGGTCGCGGAGCGCCAAGTAACCTCGCTCGATCAGCCAATCGTTGATGCAAAAGCCGCCAAGCATCGCACGCGCGCCGTGGTCGCTCACCAAAAGGACGGTGGTCTCGGAGCCTGCCAGCTCACAGAGCCGCCCGATGTGTGAGTCGAGCTTCGCGTAGTACTCTCGTCCAAGCGTTTTCCATGGGTTTTGCGGGTCGTGCCGGGGATGCTGCGGATCGATGTGGCGCCAGAACGCATGGTGAAACCGGTCGACGCCAATCTCGACCATCATCAGGAAGTCCGGGTTCTTTTCCTTCCAGACGAGCTCGGCGATCTGGAAGTGTTGCTCGGTCATGGCAAGGATGTCGCTGTAAATGCGTTCGAGATCGTCCGCCCGAAAGCGCTCCACGTCCGCCCGATAGGGGCCGACTCGATCGACGATCTCGGTCTCCAAGCTTCTTGGGAAGCACCAGGGCGCGTCATCGCCCGGCCACAGGAACCCGGAAATCATCTGGCCTCGCACCGGGCTCGGCGGGGACGTGAGCGGAACGAAAAGCGGTGCAACGCGAAAGCCGTGATCGCCGAGCCAATCCCACACGCGCTTCACGCGCACGTCGCGCCCATCAGCGAGGCGAAGCCCAGTGTCGCCCTCGACGCGGTTGCGAAAGCCGTAGAGGCCCAGCTCCCCTGCATCGCGCCCAGATACCATGCAGGTCCACGCCGGCACCGTGATCGGTGGCTCCGAGCTTCGGAGCGCACCCCACGAGCCACGTTCCATCAGCGCCGAGACATTGGGCATCGCGTCGCGGTAACGCTCGAACACGAGCCGCGGCGGCGCGCAGTCGAGCCCGATCACGATCATCTGGCGCGTGCCCATCGGTCCACGTTATAGCCCGCCTCCGAGGGGCTATTTCGGCTCGACCAGGTCGGCGGCTTCGTAGATAATCCGCTCGAGGTGAGTCAGCTCGAAAGGCTTTTCAATTCGCAGGTTTGGAACACTTTGTAAGAAGTCCCGAGCCCGCTGCGTGAAGGCGCCACCCGTCATGAATACGATTCGGTCGTGCAGCGGATTCGCGCGCTGCAACGCGGCCCGATAAACGTCCATGCCGGTCATCTCGGGCATGATCAAATCGCACAGGATGACGTCGTAGGCGTTCTCTTGCATGAGTGCGACCGCTTCGCGTCCGTCGTTGGCCGTCGTCACGTCGTGATCGACGAGCGCCTTCTGGATGAGTCGCGCGATCACGGGCTCGTCGTCCACGACCAAGACCTTGAGCTTGCCCCCCGCTGCCCGACGGATGGCGCTCATGGACGTAGGGGGCACGGTCAATGGTCGCTGTGCGCGCGTCGCTTTGGGCAGGACGACCCTCGCCACTGTTCCTTGTCCGGGATGACTCTGAAGCTCGATCGTTCCTTCGAGTGAATGAACGATGCGCCGGCAGATTGAGAGCCCTAGACCGGTACCCCGCCCGGCCGGCTTGGTGGTGACGAACGGATCGAAGATACGGCGCAGGAGCTGTGGTGGAATGCCGGGTCCCGTGTCTTGCACCTCGACATAGACGCTTTCCCCGGTGCTTCGCACCCGAAGCGTGATCGTGTTCTGAGCGCGTTCTCCGGGGTCTATCGCCTGTGCAGCGTTTACTATCAAATTGAGAAACACCTGGCTGATGCGGGTCCTCGAACCGCGTACGTACAGGCTCCCTTCCTCGTACTCGCGGACCACGGCCGCGCGATGCTGAATCTCGGGCTGCGCCATGCGCAGAGCCGAGTCGAGCACCTGCTGCACGTGGACTGCTTCGATTTCGGCGCCGGTGCCGCCATGCGACAATGACGTGATTTCATTGGAGATTAGGCGAATCCGCTCCGCGCCTTCGAAGGCCTCGCGAACGAGCTCGGCTGCGGTTTCACCTGTCGGCTCGCTCGATTCTTGGAGCGATCGGAGGTGGTTCCACACGAAGGTGAGCGGGTTCTTGATCTCGTGGATGATGCTGGCGGTCAACGTGCCAATCGCCGACATGCGCTCGGCCAGCAAGAGCCGCTGCTGGAGATCGCGCTCTGCGGTCATGTCGACGACCGACACGATCGCACGCTCGAATCGACCCTCGTCGTTCGGCACGAACCGCCAGTGCACGCGCACGTCCCTCGGTTCGCGCGAGCAGGTGACGATCGCGGTTTCCAGATGGACGTCCTGCTCACCGCGGAATGCAGCCATCAGCACGCGAAGAAAATCCGCCTTGGATTCGGCAGTGAGCAACTCGGACGATCTGCGGACGCATTCTTCTTCGCTGGCAGCGCCCACCAAGGAGACGGCGCCGGCGCTCACTCGATCGATCCGCAACCGATTGAGGCACTCGCTCAGTGCGCCGGGATCGTTTCGAACCAGTCGCTTGAACTCGTCGGCGTCCGCACATCCTTGCGCTTCGATCCAGGCGAGCGGGCCCGTGAAGTCCAAGTCCCAAAGTGCGCTCGGCAGCAATGCCCACGTGCGATCGTCACGTGCGAGCGAAGGCTCCTTCGACTGGCGGATGAGGCGAACCATGGTGTGCGGTCACTCGGGCAAATACCCCTGGATCCTAGCGAACGGCTGGGCGGGGGCCCAAAAGCCCGCAAGACTCCATGGCTCCGCCGTACATCGATCAGCGCTCGCCGTCGAGCACCGCCCGTGCGCGGAGGACCAGGCGCTCGACCTGGTCACGCGCAGACCGGGCCGTGGCGCGTGCGTCCGGACCGCGGGGGACGGGCTCGCCGAGGTGGACCGCAATACGAGTCATGGGCCGGGCGGCCACGCGAGCGACGTGCTCCGCGAAGGATTCCTGCCCGTAGGGCACGGCGGGTGAGTAGGCCAGGCCTACCGGGATCACCGGCGCGTCGAGCGATTGGACGGCCGCGAAGGCGCCTGGGTGGAACTCGTGAACCGAGTCGCCTGGGAAGGTGCCACCCTCTGGAAACGCCACCACCGTTCGTCCTTGCGTGACGCGCCTCCGTATCTCGCGAAGGGCTGCGGCTCCACTTCGCCTGTCTTCTCGGTCGACGAAGATCGTGTCGCCGTGCTTGGCGAGGCGGCCGAGCAGCGGCCAGCTCGCGACGTCGTGACGGCTCACCAAAACGGCTTGGAACAGCGCAAGCATCACGCCGATGTCGAGCGCGCTCTGGTGATTCGAGACGATCAACGCACCGTCGCGCGAAGGGCGCTCGCCCTCGACCGAGAGCTCGGCGCCGAACACCCGGAGGAGCCCATGGCTCAACCTTGCACGGTACCGGTTGGCCAACGCATCACGCTGCGTTTCCGGCGTCATGACGCGTCTCGCTTCGTAGGCTCCGAGGATCATCGCGGACCATCCTACGAACGCGCCCGTTCGCAAGACGACGCGGAGACGGCTCATTTGCGGGCCTCCCTATTTTCGACTCGCGAAAGCCGTGATTCGATGGCAGTCTCGGCTCGTGGCGGCATCACTGGCACCGGGGTTCCTCGTCGCTGCACCGTCCATGCGGTGCCCATTCTTCAATCATACGCTCGTACTGCTGGTCGATCACGGAGACGAGGGGTCGTTTGGGTTCGTCATCAATCGACGGACCGACCTCGAGATGACCGACGTGTTCAACGAGGTGGGGGTCAGTGTACGTGCGGGTGGCGACGTGCATGCTCCCGTCCTGCTCGGCGGCCCCGTCTCCCCCGAGTCCGGTTGGATCCTCTACGATGCGGAAGGCATCCCGGCTCCTTCCTCCGGTAAGACCATCACGGTCGGCGACCGGATCGCCTGCAGCGCGTCGGTCGACCTCCTCGAGCGCATTGCGCGCGGTGACGGCCCCGACACCTGCGCCATGATGCTCGGATATTCGGGCTGGGGCGCAGGCCAACTGGAAAGCGAGATGAGGCAGGGTTCGTGGATTCCGGTGGATCTGGACTACCACTTGGTCTTCGAGACGCCGATCGAGGAGCGCTGGGAGGCGGCACTGGCAACGCTCGGAATCGACCCGGCTCTGGTGATCGACAGCCAGATCGGCAGCGCCTAGCGCCCGGGCCCGGTCTGCTTGTTCCTAGCCAGCTCTGAGGCTAATTTTTGCGATGATGTCCCGTCTCGGTAGCGCGATCCTGTTGAGCCTGGTCTCGCTCGTCCTCGCCTGTAGCGGAAGCTCGGGCACGCTCAGCAAGACGGGCAAGAGCATGCTCGACCCCGAGGACGACGCCCGCAGCGGGTACGAGAAGGCGCTGCTCGATTTTCGGCGCGGAGACTGCCTTTCGGCCCAGCCCACCTTCGAGGAAATCCGCCGGGAGTTTCCTTACAGCCGATTTGCGGCGCTATCGGAGCTGCGCATCGGCGATTGCCAGTTCAAGAACGAGCAGTATCCAGAGGCGATAGAGACATACCGGCAGTTCATTCGTATTCGGCCATCGCACAAGGAGATTCCCTACGCGCGCTTTCGGATGGCGGAGGCCTACTACAACCAGATTCCAGGCGGTTGGTTCATGACGCCGCCTTCTCACGAACGCGATCAGAGCGCTGCGCGTGACGCCCTCATCCAGCTCCGTCGGTTCGTGGTCGATTTCCCCGAGGATCACCGGGTTCCCGACGCCAACGAGCTGATGCAGAAGTGCATGAGCCTGCTCGCCGCGCACGAGCTCTACGTCGCGCGTTTCTACATGCAGCGTGAGGCCTACCGGGGCGTTATTTCGCGGCTCAAGGGGCTCTTGGCCGCGTATCCGGGGAGCGACGTGGAAGCGGAAGCCATGCTCCTCTTGGGTCAGGTTTACATCGAGCTCGACCAGACCGACGCGGCGCGGGACGCGCTCGGGGAGGTCGTGCAGCGGTTCCCGAACACGGGAGAAGCCAAGCGAGCGCGAAGCTTACTGCGCAGGATGGGTTGAGCGGCCGGCGCTGATTTCTGGCCACCGATCGGCCCGATCGTTACCTTCAGCGCCATGGCTCCCTGGGCTCGACAGCTTCTCGACGCTGCAAACGAACACTACGACCGCGGCGACTATCCGCTCGCACAGCCTTACTACGAAAAGCTCGTGCAGCAGGGTTTGCGCTATCCCGACGTCTTCAATCGACTCGGGGTCATCTATCACCTCGGTGGCCGGATGCGCGAGGCTCGCTGGTGCTTTCAGCAAGCGCTCGACGGCAATGCGGGATACACCGAGGCAGCACTGAACCTGAGCGTGACCTGCAACGAGCTCGGGGAATACGGCTCGGGCCTTCGAACCCTGCAGCGGGCGCAACGCCACTCGGACTCGTCGAACGACGTCTATCGGCGCGGCAAAGTGGCGAATCTCCACCGGGCTCTGGCGCACGCGTATCTCGACCTGGACCGGCCCGAAGACGCGATACACGAGCTCGGGCGCGCCCTGCGGCTCTGTCCCAAGTTCCACGACATCCGGCTCGAGCTCGCCAGACTGCTTCGACTTCGTGGCAACGCACGCGGGGCGCGGGAAGAGCTGATGCTGATTCTACAGATCGATCCCGGCCATCACGACGCCCGGGCGCTCCTCGGCGTCATCGAAATCGAGACGGGCGACCCGGATCGGGGTAAGGAGCATCTTCGGGCGGTGGTGGAAGAGTGCGCCGACCACCCGGTCGCCGGTGCGTATCTCCAGAAGTCCGACCCGAGCTTTCGCCGGGCATCCTGAGGCCGGACGGTCCGATCGTTTTGTGACGCCGCCAAAGGGTGCCAAACTAGTCTGAGCGTGGCCCCTACCGTCCTTCTGCTCGACGACGACACCCAGTTTCGGACCAGCGTCACCCCCGCGCTCGAAGCGTTTGGGCTGCGGGTATCGAGCGCCACCAAGGGCAGCATTGCCCGCGCTCTCATCGCAGAAGACGAGCCTTCGCTTCTGGTGGTCGATGGGTTGTTGCCCGACACGAACGGGATCACTTGGATCGAAGACCTTCGGGCCGATGGGTACGACACCCCCATCATCTTCGTGTCGGCCTTCTATCGAGACCTGGCCACGTTCAAGCACCTGACGAGAGACCTCGGCGTCATCCAGGTGTTTCACAAGCCCGTCACGGTCGAGCGGTTTGCCCGCGAGGTGGCAAACGCATTGTCCGCCCCGATGAGCGCTGCGCCCGCCCCGCATCACCGCGTCCAAGATCAAGCCGACGATCCGGCGGAGCGCGTGCTTTATCCGGAGGAGCCCACGGAGCCAGGCGTGGATGCCGAGAAGGCGAGGGAGTCGTACGTCAGTCTCCTCCCGATCGCCGCCGACAATCTGACGGGCGCCATTCGGCGTGTGCATTCGGAGACCGAGAGGCCCAGCGTCGTGGCCGACGCGCTGCGGCAAGCCCACGATCTACATGGTGCGGCGCAGACCCATGGCCTGGCGGAGATTTCGGAAGCAGCCGAGCGTATCGAGCGTGAGCTGCGCCGACTTCAACAGTCTGGGCGCCTCGACTGGTCGACGATGTTCGAGTCGATCGATGCCGTCCGAGCCCACGCCGCGGCCGCCGTGGGGCGCGCCTCTCAACCGGCGGCGGCTGCTCCACCGCCAGTGACGCCTGCGGCAAGCTTCTTCCTGCATCGGCCGATTCCGAGCGGCTTCGTGCCGACGCTGTTGGTGCTCGAGGACGACCCCGCCATGATCGCGTATCTCCGGGCTGCGTTCGACGAGGTGTTGGTCCATCTGAGGCCGGTTTCCAGCGTCGAGGAGGCGCTCAAGGTGGCGGGCCGCAATCCACCCACGGCGGCGCTCGTCGGTTGGCCGCTTCGGGATCGTGACGCGCTTGCAAGCTTCGTTCAGATGTTCCGCGGCCTCTATGGCTGCCAGGAGACTCCGATCATCATGCTGTCGGTCGACGATGACCCACACACGCGGGCGCAGGCTTCTCAGCTCGGAATCGACATCTTTTTGCCTCATCCGATCGAGTTGGTCCGTTTGCATCACGCGCTCAGCACCGCGGTGGAGCGCGCGACGACACCGCGACCGAAGATCGCGGTCCTCCGCGATCCAGACGCCGCGCGGTCGATCGAGGAGGCGGGCCTCGAATGCCTCCTCTACTTCAGCTTGGAGGAGCTACTGCGCGAGCTCGACGTCGAATCGCCCGACGTGATCTTGTTGGGCTCCAGCGTCACGGCAAAGCAGGTGCCCGCGATCATCGCGATGTCGGCGTGGGACTCGGAGTGCGCCCTGCTTTGTTTCGACGACTCGCCGCTCGCGATGGAGCCCCAGATCACGGACCGGCTGGACCGCGCCTCGGGGTGGCTGGCCCACCTGCACCGGGAGGCCGAGCGAACCGCGCGTCTGCGCCATCAGCAGGTGCGATGCAGTCAGACCGGCCTGCTGGCCCGCCCGGCAGCGGTTTCGGCCCTCGAAGCAGGGCTCTCCTCGGCGCAGCGGCATGGACGCACCTATTCCGTCGGCTTGATTCGAGCGACCGACTTGGAGGGCCTCGATCACGTCCGGGCCCGGCGCCTGCAGAGCTACTTGGGACGGCTGATCTACGGTCGCTTTCGGCGTGAGGACGTGCGGGGGCGCTGGGACGACGACACGTTCGTCGTGGGCCTCGACGGCACGAGCGCGCGGGCGGTGGTACAGGTTCTCAGCAGGCTCCAGGAAGAGCTCCGGGCGCAGCGGACCCGGGACCCCGAGGCGCTCGCGTTCCTCCACGCCGCCATCGGGCTTTCGTCGTACCCCCTCGACGGCGACACGAGCCGGTCGCTCATCCTGACTGCTCACGAACGTCTGCAAACGGCAGTCGAGCGGGACCCGGATGCCTTGGTTTGGCGATAGCTTTGCGGCTCGCGTCGAACACGCGGAGAGGCTAAGCTTTCCGCATCGAACCTACTTCGCAGACCGGCCTCGTCGAGGCCGATGTGGCAGCGGACATCGAAGTCGCTGATCCGACTCTTTTGCTCAGGCTGACCGGTCCGGGCGGCTCCAACCTGCGGGTGCTCGAAGCCGAGCTCGGCGCGTCGATGGGCCTGCGCGGCTCGACGATTCACGTGCAGGGCCCGAATCGTCAAGTCGAGCTCGTCGAGCGCGTCCTGCACGAGCTGATCGACGCGCTGCAAGTCCGCGAGCTGAGCCCCGTCGAGATGGCGCGCGCCGCGAGAACGCTGCGTGCCCATCCGCAGATCAGGTTGCGCGCACTGCTCGACGACGTCGTCCTCACCACGTCGAGCCGGCGCATCGTATCGCCCAAGGGCGTCACCCAGCAGAACTACGTCCAAGCGATCCGAAGTTACGACATCGTCTTCGGGATCGGCCCGGCAGGTACGGGTAAGACCTATCTAGCCATGGCCATGGCGGTTCGCGCCCTCCAGGAGCGCCAGGTCAAGCGCATCATCTTGACCCGGCCTGCGGTCGAAGCCGGTGAGAGGCTCGGTTTCCTGCCCGGTGATCTCGCCGAGAAGATCAATCCATACTTGCGCCCTCTCTACGATGCATTGCACGACATGATGGAGCCGGGTCGCGTGGCAGCCTTGATCGAGCGTGGGACGATCGAGGTCGCACCGCTGGCGTTCATGCGCGGCCGCACGCTCAACGACAGCTTCGTAATCCTCGATGAAGCGCAAAACACTACGGCCGAGCAAATGAAGATGTTTCTGACGCGGCTGGGCTTCGACTCGAAGACGGTGATTACGGGCGACGTCACACAGGTCGACTTGCCGGGCGGCGCGCGAAGTGGCTTGCGCCATGCCGCCAAGGTGCTCTCCAACATCGAGGGCATCGAGTTCATCAACTTCTCGCACGCGGACGTGGTGCGTCATCCATTGGTTCAACGCATCATCCAGGCCTACGATGTTCACGAAACGCGTTCTTCTGACGATGACATCTAAGCGCCGCCTGGTATGCTAGCCGCCACATGAACGAGCGAATCTACGACGGCGCCCTGGAACTGATCGGCCATACGCCTTTGGTGCGCCTGTCGCGAATCCGTGGCGACAAAGGCGCAGAGCTGTGTGGCAAGCTCGAGTCGAGCAACATCGGCGGCTCGGTCAAGGACCGGCCGGCGCTCGCGATGATTCTAGCTGCCGAGCGATCCGGCGAGCTGCGGTCAGGCTCGACCGTCGTTGAGGCGACGAGCGGGAACACGGGCATCAGCCTCGCCATGATCTGCGCGGTGCGCGGCTACCGGTGCGTCATCGTCATGCCAGAGGACATGAGCGAGGCACGCCGGCATCTGTTGAAGTCGTTTGGCGCCGAGGTGCTCTTGACGGGCGCCGAGGACGGCATGGCCGGCGCCGTGGAACAGGCGGAGCGCATCTTGGAAACCACGCCAGGAGCGATGATGTGCCGGCAGTTCGAGAACCCGGCCAACCCGGAGATCCACGCAGCCACCACGGCCGAGGAGATCTGGACCGACACCGACGGGAAGGTCGACGCCTTCGTGGCCGGCGTGGGTACCGGCGGCACACTCACCGGCGTCGGCCGCGTCCTGCGAGAACGCAACCCCAGTATCCGACTGGTCGCGGTCGAGCCTCGCGCAAGTGCGGTTCTTTCGGGGGGCAAGCCCGGTCTGCACGGCATCCAGGGTCTCGGCGCGGGCTTCATTCCCGACGTCCTCGATACCGATCTAATCGACGAGGTGATCACGGTGACCGACGTCGCCGCGGAGCGCATGACCAAGCGTTTGGCACGCGAAGAGGGACTGCTGGTGGGTCCTTCTGCGGGTGCGAACGTGCATGCGGCACTCGAGGTGGCGCGCCGCATGAAGCGGGAACAGCGGGTGGTCACCATCCTTTGCGATGGGGGCGAGCGCTACCTCTGCTGAGCCCGCGATGTCCGACCTGGTTCAGGTTTCGCGCGCGCTGTGTCGCGCGGTGTCCACGATCGAATTCACCGAGCCGGTCACGCACGTCTACAATCCGCTCGAGTACGCGAGGCGCCCTCACGAGCTCTACCTCGAGCGATTCGGCGACGGTCCGAAGGAAGTCGTGCTGATCGGCATGAACCCCGGGCCGTATGGCATGGCGCAAACCGGGGTGCCCTTCGGAGACGTGACGTGCGTTCGCGATTGGATGGGTATCGAAGCGAAGGTGGATCGACCTGAACGGGAGCACCCCAAGCGGCCCGTGCAGGGTTTTTCGTGTACCCGTTCCGAGGTGAGCGGCTCGCGGCTTTGGGGTTGGGCGCGAGACCGCTTCGGCACGCCGGAGCGCTTTTTTTCGAGGTTCTTCGTGATCAACTATTGCCCCTTGCTCTTTTTGGAGGAGAGCGGCCGCAACCGGACGCCGGACAAGCTCCGGGCCGAGGAACGCGAGGCGCTGCTGCCCGAGTGCGACCGAGCGCTACGAGACTCTCTCGAGATCCTCCAGCCCGCGCTGGTCGTTGGAGTCGGGGCGTGGGCGACCAAGCGGGTGCGGGCGGTGCTGGGAGACGGCCGTCCTCGGATTGGCACGGTGCTGCACCCGAGCCCGGCGAGCCCAAAGGCGAATCGAGGCTGGGCCGCACAGGCGGAGCGCGATCTGCACCGTTTGGGCGTTTCGTTCTAGGCGCGCGCCGCGTCGGCTTGGGTTATGCTACCTGCGGGGGAGCGATGAAGAAAGCCTTCGAAATTGCGGCCGCCATGCTGCTGGTGCTCGGTTGCGGCCACGAATCTGCTGCGACACAGCAGATTCGAAGCGCCGCTGCGATCGACCTCGACTGTGACGAGTCGATGATCGAGCTGGCGGGCGATGGCCCGATGGTGAAACGCGCCAGTGGTTGCGGCCGAACCTTGACCTACATGTACCGGTGCAATCCGACCGCGGGCGGCGGGCAGGAGTGCCGCTGGAGACCGGTGCGAGACGATCGAAACGAGCTCTACTGACCGCCGTCCGAAACCTCGGCAGGCACCCTCGCTTCGAGCTCCTCGATGTCGGGATTGCTCGGGTCGAACTCGCGCGCTCGGTCGAGCGCCGCCGCCGCCGCACGGAAATCCTCCTGCTCGAGCGCTTCGCGCGCCCGCGCGAGCTCGTCCTTCGCCATCTCTTCGCGCTCGTGAGGGGAAAGCGTGCTCGGACCTGCGTCGGTGCTAGCGCCCGCGCTTGCTGCTGCGTCGGCACCCGCCTCCGCACCGGCGTCGGATAGGCCGCCCGCGCCCGCCACGATCCCTGCATCGGTCCCGGAGGTATCGCAGTTCTGAACCGCGATCCACAGCGCAGCGAACACACCCACCATCAAGGTCATGGCGAACGGCAGGCTCACGCGCCTCCGTCTGGCGCTGGGGACCCGTCGACCGTCATAGGCTTCCCTGAGCGCCGATACGAACGTGCGCGCACTCGCCCAGCGGTCGCCCGGATTCTTTCGCAGCGCCCTGAGGATGACCGCATCGACGCCGGGGGGAATCGCCGCGCCCCGGTTCGCTTCGCTCGGCGGGACCGGCTCCGTGTTCATCACCTGGTGGGCCACGGCCATCGCTTCGGCGCCCGGAAACGCACGCTCACCACAGGCCGCCTCGTACACGACGGCACCGAAAGAAAAGAGGTCGCTTGCCTCGCTGTACTCTCCCTTGCGCAGCGTTTCCGGTGCGGCATAGCAGGGAGTGCCGAGGAACTGACCCTCCTTGGTGAGGTCTGCGTTGGGAATGCGCGCGATGCCGAAGTCGGCGAGCTTGACCTGCCCGTTGTCGGTGATCAACAGATTCTCGGGCTTGAGGTCGCGATGGATCACACCAGCGATGTGCGCTGTCGCGAGCGCATCGGCGACGTGTTGGGCCAGCTCCAGCAAACGTTCGCGGGGCAGCGGCCCCGTCTTTTTGATCTCTTGTTTGAGCGTGTGCCCTCGCACGTACTCGAAGACGAGGTACGGACCGACCCGCGGGTCGTCACCCACGTCGAAGATCTGGACGATGTTGGGGTGATGCAAGCGCGCGGCCGCGCGAGCCTCGTTTTGGAATCGGCTCAGGAACACCTCGCGCATCTCGGGGTCGAGCACGAGATCGCGCAGCGTTTTCACTGCGACCGGCCGATCCAGGTCGGCATCATGCGCCAGATAGACGTTGCCCATCGAACCGGAACCGATGAGCCGTTCGATTCGGTAGCGGCCGATCCGTTGGGGCAGTTCTTCCATGGAGCGCGATCTAATGCATGCGAGCGGCCGGGGCTAGAGACGGTGCAATTTCAGCGTGTTCGTTCGTCCCGACGTCGGCCACCCCACGACCATGGCGAAGGCTTCGCCTCGTTTGCAGATCTTTTCGCGAACCAACAACGAGGTTGCGATCCGCAACGTCTCGTCTAGCGATTCGGGTGGCACCTCGACTCGCGGAACGACGCCCCACTCGAGTGCGAGCTTTCGCGCTACGCGAACGTCGCTGGTGACGGCCACAATTGGGGCCCTCGGCCGGTGCTCTGCGAGCAAACCCGCCGAACGACCGTCCTGGGTGAACACCACGACGGCCTTGAGTGGCAAGTGTCTCGTGATCACCGCTGCAGCACGTGCAGCGGCATTCGAAAAAGGCCAATCTTCCTCGCCCACGCTTTGAAGCTCTCCGAACTCCCGAGCGATGTCCTCGATGTAGTCCGATTCGATCTCGCGAATGATCGCGTCCATCATCTGTAGCGACTGCACTGGATAGCTTCCGGCAGCGGTTTCACCGCTGAGCATGACCGCATCGGTTCCGTCCATCACCGCGTTGGCGACGTCGGCAGCTTCGGCGCGGGTGGGGCGGGGGTTTCGAATCATCGAATCGAGCATCTGGGTCGCCGTGATGACGACCTTGCCGCGGGCGTTCGTTTCCCGAATGATGCGCTTCTGCATCAAGGGCACTTTCTCGGCCCCGAGCTCGACGCCGAGGTCTCCCCGCGCGATCATGATCCCGTCTGCGGCATCCAAGATCTCCTGGAGTCGCGCGACAGCCTCTGGGCGCTCGATTTTCGCGATGATCGGCACGTCACCCGCCAAGGCTTTGGCCTGCAGCACGTCCGACGCAGACCGCACGAACGAAAGCGCGACGTAGTCGACATCCAACTCGGAGATGGCGAACTCGAGATCCTCCCGATCCTTGTCGCTGAGCGCCGGAGCACTGATCGCCACGCCGGGAAGATTGAGCCCCTTGTGATCGGACAACACCCCGCCGTCCTCGACGATGGTGTGAACGGTGTGGCCTTCGATGGACTCGACCCGGAGACGAATGAGACCGTCATCGAGCGCCACGCGGTCGCCGGGTTTGACGTCGGTCGGCAGTGACTCGTACGTCACTGACACGATCTCTCGGGTTCCGTCGACTTCCTCGGTGGTGAGCGCGAAACGGTCCCCCGGGTCGAGCTTTATCGGGCCTTCGGAAAACGAGCCGATGCGCATCTTCGGGCCTTGCAGGTCGGCCAGAATCGCCAGCGGCACGCGCGCCTCGGATGCAGCCTCGCGAACCAGCGCGGCCACGCCTGCGTGAAAGGCATGATCGCCATGTGAGAAATTCAGGCGAGCGCAGCTCATTCCTGCCCGAACGAGCTCACCGATCGTGGCTTTCGTGTTGCTGGCAGGCCCCAACGTGCACACGACCTTGGTGCGTCTCACAACGAGGTTCTACTCGGCTTTGGTGCCGGAGCCAACCTAGCGGCGGCGGGATCGTGGGGACTCCCAGCGACTGAGGTTCGACTTGAAGCCCAGACGCAGCACGAACGTCGCATATAGCGTCCATTGTGTGCCATCCAACGCGGGTTGGGTGTTCCGATATGATGGATCGGCGTTCACGTAACGAGCCGCGATGCGCAGCCACAAGCCCTTTACCGTGGTGAGAGGCCTGTACAGCGGGATGGCGAACCCGAACCCTACGCCGAGCGCCGTGCTCTTCTCTCCATCGAGAAGAAAGGCGGGTCCGATTTCCACGAAGATCGATTGAAGAATCAGATCCGTGAACGCGTGCCACGTTTGTTTGTACAAGAAAAAGAGTGCCGGAAAGAGGGGACGCAGATCGACGCCCAAGAACAGATGTTGCCCGGAGTCTGGGCCCCACCGTCCGGAAAGAGCCAGACCTGCCACGTCGGCGATAAGAAAACGGGCCTCGCCGATCACGTTGGGGTCGGCTTCGCGGTCGAGCCAGGTTGCCCCACCGCCCGCGCCGAGCGCGAGAGTCAGCCCGCGGTTCCAGCGTCCGTAGAGCCCGTCGCCCTTTCGTTGTGCGCTTGCGGATGCTCCAAGCGAGGAAAGGGCGAGGACTACGCCGACGATCACGCCTAAGCGGGCGCCCCCTGCCATGATTTCCCCATGCACCGGTCGGCGTGGCGGGTCAAGAGAGAGTCCTTGTAGACTATGCCCATGGGGCAACCGTTCGGCTTGGGGCTTCGAAGCCAGCTCATGCTCGCGCTGATGGTGGCGTTTGGAGGCGCGTTCGTCTTGCTCAGCTTGGTGACGGCGCGGCTCGACGAAGGGGCGCATGCCGAGGCCCAGCGGGCGCAGGCCGAAGCGCTTGCCCAAGCGCTGGCCTCGAGCATGGGCGCGGATGGAGCCGCGATTCGGGAGCCTGCCATCGCCGCCATGATCGACAAAGGCTTGGCCGCGGGGGTGGATGTCCGGGCGCCGGATGGCTCTTCGCGGTCGTGGGGATCGCAGCGGGGGGCGCCCGAGGCCACGGTCACCACCGAGGATGGTGTCGAGCTCCGGGTCTGGGCGGCTCCAAACCCGCGCGGCAATGACGCCCGGCGCAACTTGTTCGTTTTCTATCTCGGGCTCACCGCAGCCACGGTGCTCCTGTTGGCCTACGTGCTGCTCACGTACTTCATCGTTCGACCCATCGATCGATTGCGGTTGGCATCGGAGCGGCTCGCGGCCGGCCGCTTGCGCACGAGCGTGCCGGTCCAGGGCGCGGCGGAGGTCGCTCGGCTGGCAGCGACGTTCAACGAGATGGCGGCGCAGCTCCGGCAGGATCGGGCGGCGCTCCAGGAGCGTTTGGCAGAGCTCGAGCGCACGACCGCGGAGCTGACCAGCGCGCAGGAGCAATTGATCCGAAGCGCGCGGTTGGCCGCGGTGGGACGTCTTTCAGCGGGCGTCGCACACGAAATCGGCAATCCCTTGGCTGCGATTCGCGGCTTGATCGATCTTCTGCAGGCCGGCGACCTCGATGCCGAGGAACAGAAGGAATTCATCGGTCGCGTTGAGCGGGAAACGGAGCGCATTCATCTCACGATACGTGATTTGCTCGACTTTTCTCGAAGCGAGCCCGGTCTCAAGGGCCGCGTCGAGAGCTCCGCCGATCTCTCCGAGGTCATATCCGATACGACCAAGTTGCTCGACCGACAGAGCCGCTTTCGAGCGATCGAGCTCCGCTTGGCGCTCGAGCCGGGGCTTCCCCGTGTTCGAGGGGACGGGGAGCGGCTTCGGCAGCTATTGTTGAACCTGCTCTTCAACGCAGCCGATGCGCTCGGTGGCAAGGGGAGCATCGAGGTCCGCGCATCGAATGCCGATGGAATGGTGAATCTCACGGTGCAAGACGACGGGCCCGGCATCGACGCCGCGGTTCTCGATCAAGTATTCGATCCCTTCGTGACGACGAAGCCGTCGGGCCAGGGCACCGGGCTCGGCCTCGCGGTATGTCATGCGATCGTCGAGCAGTTGGGCGGCTCGATCGATGCCGCGAATCGGGATGAAGGCGGGGCGATTTTCAACGTCCGACTTCCAGCTGCCGTTTGAGGACGGCCCTGTTGCGTCAGTCCGATTGGAACGCGTTTTCGACGGCCAGGTCCTCGGCAGCCTCGGCATCGGGAACCAACGGGCGGTGACCTCCGAGCGCTCGCTTGATCGCTTCAGCCTGGCGTCGAGTGGCTCCCGCTTCGATCAAGGCTTCTTCGGTTGCCGACAGTACCCCGGCGAGTGAGCCGAGACTCCCGAGGAGCTTGTTCCGGGTCTTGGGCCCGATGCCCGGCACCGCGTCTAGCTCGCTGCGTAGGCGCTTTTTGCGCCCCACCTTCTTTCGGAGCGCGTTCGATGCACGGTGCGTCTCGTCGCGTGCAAGCAAGAGCAGGGACAGCCCGGAGCTCGAACGGACGGGAATCGGGTTCTTCTGACCGGGTCGAAAGACACGCTCCCCCTCTTCCTGCCCCGAAGCCGTCACTCTCGGCTTGGCCACGGACGCGACCTCGAGGTCGGTGACGCCGACGTCCTCGCAAGCGCGAATCGCGACGCCGAGCTGACCCTTGCCTCCGTCCACCACCAACAGGTCGGGAAGCTCCCAACCCTTCTCCCCGCGGTGGCCTCGGCGCAGCCGGCGCGCCAGCACCTCGTACATGGCGGCATAGTCGTCGCCGCCGCTCACCCGCTTGACCCGAAAGCTTCGGTACCGCTCCTTGGCGAGCGCACCATCTTCGAGTGCCACGAACACGGCAACGGTTTCTTCGCCGCCGATGTGCGAGATGTCGACGCATTCGATGCGACGAGGCAGCACCGACAATCGAAGCTGCGCTTGCAACGCTTCGAGCCGAGCTTCCACGTCTTCGCGCGCCCGCTCCTTCTCGTTGAACGCGTGCGCTGCATTTTCTCGCGCGAGATCGAGAAGCTTGACCTTTGGTCCGCGTCTTGGCTGCACGATGCTCACGCGCCGCTTTCGGTTCTCGCTGAGAAGCTCTTCCAGCGCTTCGCTCATCTCGATCGGCATGGGCACGCGGATCTCGTCGGGCAGCTCGGCTCGTTCGGCCTAGTGCTGACGAAGAAAGCCGCCGAGCATCTCGTCGTTTGGCACGGCGACCCGCCGAAGCGGCATCGTTTTCACGGCGAACATTCGCCCCCCACGCAAGCTCAGAACCGCGATCTCGACTTGGTCTCCTTGGCGGTGGAAGCCGATGACGTCCTGATCCG
>DATIUW010000336.1:0-15486 GCA_035466435.1 Polyangiales bacterium
TTGGTCGAGTGTGCCGCGCTCATGCGCTCGGTCCGACGTCGTGAGCTCGATCGCATCGAGATCCCGGTCGGCCCCCTCGACGTATTGGCGCAGCAAATCGTGGCGTCTGCGGCGGCCGCCGGCGAGTGGGACGAAGACGAGCTGTTGGCGCTGGTGCGCAGAGCCTGGCCGTATCGGAACCTCGACCGGCACGCCTTCGAGCAAGTCGTACACGTGTTGTCGGAAGGGTTTGCGACCAGCCGGGGCCGCCGCGGCGCCTACCTTCATCACGACCAGGTCAACCGGCGGATCCGTCCCAGGCGGAGTGCGCGCCTCACGGCGATCACCAACGGCGGAGCCATCCCCGACAACTTCGATTACGAAGTACGTCTCGAGCCGGAAGGGATTCGCGTCGGGACGCTGAATGAAGATTTCGCCATCGAAAGCATGGCCGGCGACATTTTCCAGCTCGGCAACGTGTCGTACGAGATTCTTCGCGTGGAGGCTGGGCTCGTGCGCGTGGCCGATGCCAAAGGAAAGCCGCCTAGCCTACCGTTCTGGTTCGGTGAGGCGCCTGCGCGCACCGACGTTCTTTCGGAATCGGTCAATGCCATTCGGAAGGGAATCGAGCTGCGGCATCGAGACATCGAAGCGGCGGCACGCTGGCTCGAGGCCGAAACCACAATCGGCGAGGTCGCTGCTCGGCAGATCGTCGAATACCTGGCGGCGGCGCGCACCGCGCTCGGCGCAATGCCCACCAGCGACACGGTGGTGCTCGAGCGATTCTTCGACGAGACCGGCGCGATGCATCTCGTGGTCCACGCGCCGCTCGGAAGCCGCATCAATCGCGCATGGGGCCTGTCGCTTCGCAAGCGATTTTGCCGCAGCTTCAACGTCGAGCTCCAAGCAGCGGCTGCTGAAGACGCGATCGTCTTGTCACTCGGCCCCACGCACAGCTTCCCGCTCGAAGATGTCTTCCGATTCCTCCGAGCGGAAAACGTGCGGGACGTGCTGGTGCAGGCGCTGCTGGACGCGCCGATGTTTCAGACCCGATGGCGTTGGAACGCAACCAGGGCGTTGGCCGTCCTTCGGATGCGTGGTGGAAAGAAGGTCCCGCCTCAGTTTCAACGCATGCACGCCGATGACCTCTTGGCGCTTTGCTTTCCCGATCAGGTCGCCTGCCTCGAGAACGTGGCAGGCGATCGAGAAATTCCCGACCACCCCTTGGTGGCACAAACGATCGACGACTGCTTGCACGAGGCGATGGACGTCGATGGTCTGGAGTCGCTGCTTCGCAAAGCTCAATCTGGTGAGCTCGCCCTGCTCGCTCGGGACCTGACCGAGCCATCCCCGCTGGCGCAAGAGATCCTCAACGCTAGGCCCTACGCATTCCTCGATGACGCTCCCCTCGAGGAGCGGCGCACGCAGGCGATCCAGTCTCGACGCTGGTTGGACCCGGCACGGGCAGCGGACCTCGGGGCCCTGGACGTCGCGGCCATCGACCGCGTTCGGACAGAAGCGTGGCCCGACCCTCGCGATCCCGAAGAGATGCACGACGCGCTCCTGCTTCATCATTGCGTCACCGACCGAGAGGCCGAGGCGCATGACTGGCACGGTTGGCTCGAGGAGCTGGCTGCGGCCGGACGCGTCACCCGTTTCGAGACGGGACGAGTCGCATTGTGGACCGCAGCCGAGCGCCTGCGCGTGCTCGAGGCAGCGTGGCCCGAGGGCCGCTCCGAGCCACCCGTAGCCGTATCGCCGCGTGCTCGGGACACCGAGTGGACACAGAGCGCCGCAAGGCGCGAAATCGTGCGAGGCCGTCTGCAGGCAATGGGTCCCACGACGAGCGCTGCTCTTGCAAGCGTCCTCGACCTCGACCCGGCCGTCGTCGAGAGCGCGCTCGCCGAGATCGAGGGCGAGGGCTTCGTGCTCAGGGGCGCCTTCACGCCGGGCTCGACCGAAACCGAATGGTGTGAACGCGGTCTCTTGGCGCGGATCCATCGCTACACGCTCGGACGTCTTCGTAAGGAGATCGAAGCGGTCCCGGCCACCGATTTCCTGCGCTTCGCCCTCAGGTGGCAACACGCTTCTGCGGACGCGAGGATGGAGGGCCCCGAAGGTCTCGCGGAGATCCTCGATCAACTGGAGGGCATGGAAGCCGGCGCAGCCGCCTGGGAGGCGGACATTCTGCCCGTGCGGATGGAAGGATATGATCCGAGTTGGCTCGACCAGCTCTGCCTCTCGGGGCGCGTGACTTGGAGCCGGCGCACGCCACCGGCCGGCCGCGCGTCGAGCCCGATTCGCACGAGTCCGATTGCCTTTTGTCGTCGCGAAAACGTCCAGACGTGGCGGTTCCGGGCCGATGGCGCGCCTCCGGTTTCTGCCAACGCTGCGCTCGTCCTCGATATGCTTCGCGAGGCGGGGGCGAGCTTCTTCGATGACATCGTGCGAAGGACCGGCCTTCTCCCGACTCAAACGGAAGAGGCGTTAGGAGAGATCGTGTCGCTCGGCCTGGTGACCGCGGACGGATTTACCGGACTGCGCGCGCTCTTGTCGCCGGACGTCAAACGCCCTCGAAGGGGTCGCCGCACGACCGCCGCGTACAGCATGGAAGCGGGCGGTCGATGGACGGTGCTCCCAGACGCACCTGCCGAGCACGACGTACAAAGCATCGCGTGGGCGCTGCTCCGACGCTGGGGCGTGGTGTTTCGGCGCCTCCTCGATCGGGAGGGCGACCTGCCGGCATGGTATTCGCTCCTGCAAGTCTATCGGAGGCTGGAGGCACAAGGCCGGATTCGGGGAGGCCGCTTCGTCGCAGGCTTCGCGGGCGAGCAATACGCGCTTCCCGAAGCCGTCACGGCGCTGCGAACGGCACGCCGGCAGAAGAAGACGGGAGAGCTCGTGTCGATCAGCGCAGCCGATCCACTCAACCTCGTGGGCATCATCACGCCGGGCCCGCGCGTCCCCGCGACTCCGAAAAATCGCATTCTGTTTCGCGATGGGGTCCCAATCGCCTTCCGCGAAGGCAGCGAGACCCATTTCCTCGACGATCCGAACGATGCGCGATGGGCTCTCACACGAGCCCTGCAGCGGCAGCCGGTTCCGCGCGCCGTGCAGGCCTACCTGGGCAACCGACCGTAACGGGGCTAGGCTGCGAGCGTTCGAGGAGAGAAGAATGATCCCGGAAGAATCCGTTGCCTATGCTCTAGCCGCCTGGAACCGCTTCGACGAAACGATCTCGGACGGGCTTCTGCGTGCGGTGTCGGGCGCGTTCGTGTTGGTCGCCGCAGCCGATGGCGAGCTGAGCCGCACCGAAGCCGAGCGTTTTTTCGAGGTGCTGCAAAGCGAGTCCGAGGTGTTCTCGGCGATCGATTTTCGCCAGCTCAGGAAAACCTTTGGAGACCTCGCAGACGCCATGTTCGCAGACCCCGAGGACGGCAAACGTCTCGCGCTCGAATGCGTGGCCCGCGTGAAAGGCGTCCCCGCCCACGCCGAGCTCGTGAAAAGCGCCGCGCAGATCGCTGCGGCGGCGGATGGACGGCTCGAGAAGGTCGAAGAGTCGGCGATGCAGGAGATACGTCGCGCGCTAGGCCAACAGCGCGGCTGAGACCCTAACGCGGCCCCGACGAGACGGCGCATGGATTGTTTTCGCCATGCGCGCGTTCTTCGGCGCTTCGCCCGAGCTTGTCCCTCAACGAGGGATCAGCGCCTTCTTTCAGGAGCATCTCGACGATCTGTGCTTGGTTCTTCGAGCACGCGTACATGAGCGGCGTGCTGCCGAGCGAATCTTGCGCATCCACCGCGGCCGATGCGGCGAGGAGGCGCTCGACGACGACGCTCTCACCGCTGAAGACCGCGAAATGCAGAGGCCTGCGCCCGAGCGTATCCGTGCTTTGGACGTCGGCGCCCTTCTTCAACAGGTAATCGACTTCTGGCAGGGAGCCCTCTCCGGCAGCCCAGCTCAGCGGTGTGCGCCCGGCATCGTCGGGGATGCCGATCCGAGCGCCCTGTCCAACGAGCCACTCGATGAGCTCTAGGTTCCCCTTGCCGCGAACCGCCGCCACGAGCACGGCGCCGTCCTCGGCGCTGGCGCCCTCGCCGAGCCAACGTGCGGCAGCTTCTCTATCTCCGTCGCGAACCGCGAGAAGGAATCGGTCTTGCGGAGTCGGCAACTTGGGGACGATCCGCTCGTTCGCGCCGAGCGCCTGGTTGACGTTGCCCGTGGCAGGCGGTGGAGGTGCCTGCTGAGGCTGTGTGTCGGCCTCGCGCGGCCGGTCCCGGTCACAACCGAGACCGAGCAACGCGAGGCCGAGCACGATCAGAGCTGCTGCTCGGAGCGCCGCGGTCACGCGCCGCTGATTGCGTCGTTGATCAATGGGGCGACGATCTGCATCCCAGGGTCTTCGGCGTTGTAGCCGTTGGGCGGCTCGACCAGACGGAAGCGTTGATTCTGCCCGATGAACCGATCGATGAAGTCCTCCATGGTTTGGAAGGTTCCTGGGCACTTCCAGCTCTGAGACCAAGGCCATTGCCAGACTTCATACCACCGCTTCTTGCGAATGCTGGGGCAATTGTGGCTTCCGATGAACGTGACGATCGTCGAGCAATGGCTGTCGTTGATCTGCCGCTCCCAGGGAATGTTGTAGGAGAAGTTTGGGAACTGCGCGAGCTGCGCCACCAACGCGTCCTGATCCTGCTTCCACTTGGCGAGGATCCCAGCCTTGTCGATCCCTGGATAGAAACGCTCGTAGGAGAACCGGGAGAAGTTGAAGTCGCGGGAATACCCCGTGTAGGCGAGCTGATCATTCGGAAACTCGAGCGCCATCATGACGTTGATGCTTCCGAAATCGCTCACATCGAACGTCGCAGGCAATTGATCGAACACCGAGGGAAGGTCCCACGATGCCGTGATGGTGTCGTGGAGGGGTCTGGAATTCGAGCTCGCATTGGGTGCGGGGAACACCGGCCCCGAGTCGTTGATCATGTAGCCGGCATTGGGCTCGAGAATCTGTCGCGCAAAGTAGTAGCCTACCCCGGTGGCGACGCCGCCCGCGCTGAAGCCGCTCACTACGAGCTTGTTGAGATTGGGGAACCGCGCTGCCAACTCGTTCAGCGCCGCGATCGTGTTGTTGTACCCGTTGTGGTACCAAACCAGGGGAGGCTCCTGGCCGAGCGGATCGACGTACGTGGTGACGCTGTTGCCCACGTGCACGTCACCGGTGCAGTAGGGCATGTACACCACGTCCCAACCCTTGGTGATGAGGTCGGTTCGCGACCGACCCGGAATCCCAGGGTCGTTTCCGTTGACTAGCGGTGCGACGAACTTCGGAAGCGTGCCCTCGATGTAGCCGTCCGGAAGACCGTTTCGATTGGCTGCGCCCAAAATGCCCAGGCGGCCGCTGCATGAATCGTAATCCCAGCAAGCCCCGCCGCCTTCGAAGTAGAGCAGCAAGTTGTCGGACGTGGGACTGTCGTAGACGTAAAACTTGTATTGCGATCCGTTGCCGCACTTGGTGCCCGGAAGCTCCACCTGCTCCCAGGGATAGTTGTTTTCGCCGTCGACGATGTCTTCGAGGCCGATCCCGCTCGCCGTGCCGAGGGGCACGATGGCAAACGCGACGGCCGCGAGCGCGACCAATCCAAATCTCATGGCATCCTCTCCTTTTTTGGGTTGAAAACCGGTTAACGGGCTTCTACTCGCCGAGCAGACTATCGGCGAATGCCGCAGTCTTTTCAACCCCCTTTGACCAACAGCTACTGTGAACGATCCGTGTCTTGCGGCGCATCCTGCGCTTCGAGCTGCTGTTCTTGCCACTCGCGCTTAACCCGATCGTATTCCGCTTTGCGCTGCAGTGCGTCAGTTTGCTTTTGCGGAAGCTCCGAGAGGAGCGAGCTGTGCATCGCGAGCGCCAGCTCCAACAGCCCGACATCACGCTCGGAAAGCTCGTTGCCGTGCTCGTCGAGTATCAACTGTACAACTTCGATGTAGTCCTCGGAGAGCTTGCGCCTGTAGGCGTAGTAGTCGCGGATCTCTTCCTTGGTGGCCGTATTGGATAAGACCTTGCCGTATTGCTGGTTTCGTTCTTCACGCGCACGGCGTCTTGCTTCGAGCACGTCCGGATCGTCGGTGGGCGCCGCCATCAACCAATAGAGGCTGTTGGGCGTTTTTTTGCGCAGCAACTCGTAGTCGAGCTCTCCCAGATCGAAGCTCGGCGCCTGCATGGTCGGATCGCTCGGTGCACCCGCGTCGACTCCGAGCGCGACGCCGCCATCGTACGCCCCCCAACTCGGCAGGATCGGGTCCGCTGGTGCCTGCTCCGACGGTCCGAGGTCGGATGTGTTCGTCCGTTCCGCGGAAGCTTCGGGACCTCGGCGGTTCAGGTAAAGCGCGAGGGCGACTCCAGCTCCGACCAACGCCAAGCCGATCAGGAAGCGTTGCATGGCGCGCGATGGTAAGGCGTCAGCTGGAGCGAAGCAACTCTCAATCCGGCCGCCTGCGGAGTATAAGAAAGTCGATGCTGCGATCTGCAACTCCCGGGCTCACCGCGCTCTTGGGCGGAGCCCTGCTGGCCGCCGCGTTCGCCATCGAGCCGGCGTGGCCGGCCGTTTTTCTTGCGGTCGCTGGATTCGTCCTGTCGCTCGAGTGGAGCGAGAGCCGACCACGAGCGCTTTCTCATGCCGCGCTCTTCGGCTGGGCGGCGTATGTCGGGGGCTTTCATTGGATTCAGCCGACTCTCGCCCTGTTTTGGGAAGGACGGGTGGTGCTGAGTTGGATGGTGTGGCTGCTCTGGGGGGCGGTGGTGACCTTGCGGTTCGTCGCCATCGGGTGGATCTATCGCGCACTGCGTCAGCGAAACGTCGGAATCTTCGGCTCGCTGCTGCTCCCGTGGTTGACGGTCGAGTGGCTCTATCCGTCGCTCTTTCCCTTCTATCTGGCCAATCCATTGGTCGATCAGAGCTTGCTCGTGCAGGCGGCCGCGCTCGGCGGCCCTCTCCTGGTCAGCGCTTGGGTCTGCGGGGTGAGCGCGATCATCGCCGAAGGAGCGCTATGGCTCGCGCAGAGGCGCCCCATCGCGCGCACACACTGGAGCGCCGTCTTCGTCGCGACCCTCGCGCTGCTTCTTCATGGATGGCATTCGGTTGGCACTCTGGAGCAACGCCTCACGGCAGCGCCGACCGTCACGGTCGGTGTCGTGCAGGCCAACGTCGACGTGATGCAGAAGCGCACCGAGCGTCGACTCGTCCATCGCCATTACGCCGAACGAAGCCGCGCGCTCGAGACACGCGCCAAGGTCGATTTGCTGGTGTGGCCCGAAACCAGCTACCTCCGCGCCCTTCCCGTCGAGCTTCCTACCACCGGCGGCGAGGTGCGCGGAGATCTTCGAGCTCCGCTCTTGTTTGGCGGAATCCGGGTCCAGACCGACCGCGGAAGGCGCGAGCGATTCAACAGCGCCATGCTCGTCGAACCGGACGGAATGATTCGCTCGGCCTATGACAAGCGCTTTTTGATTCCATTTGCAGAGTTCATTCCCCTCGGAGACCGAATCGAATGGTGGTCGCAGGCTGCTCCCACGTTGAGCCGCTTTCGTCCCGGAGAGCGCTTCGCTTCACTGCGATTCGGCCAGTGGCGAATCGCGACCCCGATCTGTTACGAGACCATCCGGCCCGAGTACGTACGCAGGCTCGTAGGCGCGTCCGGCGCCCATCTTCTGGTCAGCTTGACCAACGACGGTTGGTTCGGCGATTCGGCCGAGCCACGCCTTCACCTCGCGCTCGCTCGATTTCGCGCGATCGAGCATCGGCGCTACCTCGTCCGGGCGACGAACACCGGCATCAGCGCCATCGTCGATCCCGCCGGACGGATCGTTGCGCAGTCCGGTCTGTTCGAGCCCGCTACCCTGATCCATCCCGTTCACATGCTCGATGAGACCACGATCTACGCGGCGTTGGGAGACTGGCCGGGTTACGTCGCCGCAACGGTCTTGCTCTGGGTCTACGTCAGGCGAAGACGGCAAGGCACCCGCTGAGCCGGTGTCTGGCTCATCGTTCCGTGGTACGGTGCTCTGAAGTATGCCTGATTCCCTTCAGACCTGTTTCTCCGAGGTGAATATCAACGGGCTGACGTTGCGCAACCGACTGATCAAGGCGGCGACGTTCGAAGGCAAGACACCGGGCGGCGCCCCAAGCGAAGCGCTCATTCGGTTCCACGAGCGCATCGGCGAGGGGGGCATCGGCATGACGACCATCGCGTATTGCGCAGCCGAAGCGGACGGCCGAATCCACGAAAACATGATGTTCATGCACGAAGGCATACGGTCCGAGCTCGAACGCCTCGTCCGTACCGTGCAGGTCACCGGTGCAAAGGTTTCGGGCCAGCTCGGCCACTGCGGCTCGTTCACCAAGAGCCGCGAGCTCTCTCGCAAGCGACCCCTCGGGCCATCCAAGGGCATGAACGCGCTGGGGCTCGCGCACGGGCTCGGACGCGTCGAGGAGATGACCAAGCCGCAAATTCGCGAACGCGTACGCGTCTTCGGCAGGGCTGCCGACTTCATGAAGTCGGTCGGATTCGATGCAATCGAAATTCACTTCGGCCACGGCTACGGGATCAGTCAGTTCATCAGCCCGAAGACCAACAAGCGCAAGGACGAGTACGGGGGCAGTCTCGAGAATCGCATGCGGTTTGCGCTCGAAGTCCTAGGGGAAGTCCGCCGGGCAGTCGGCGACGACTATCCGCTCCTCGGCAAGATCAGCATGACCGACGGCGTGCCCGGCGGGGTGACCTACGACGACGCCGTTCGCATCGCGGCAATGCTCGAAGCCGGTGGAATCGACGTAATCGTTTGCAGTGGAGGCACGAGCAGCATGAATCCGATGCTCTTGTTTCGAGGAGACAGCCTCGTCCCAGGCTTGATCGCGCACGAGAGCAGCCGCCTGATGAAGATCGGAATCCGTCTTTCGGCACCATTCATGTTCAAGAGCTACCCGTACGAAGAGACGTATTTCATCGAGCAAGCGCAACGGATTCGGGACCGGGTGCAGTGTGGGGTCTGTTACATAGGCGGTGTCTGCACGAACGACAGCATTCGGCGGGTCATGGATGCCGGTTTCGATTTCATTCAGCTCGGCCGTGCGTTGATTTTCGATCCAGATTTTCCGAAGCAAGCGCAGGCGCGCGCCAACTACAAGAACGGCTGCAGCCACTGCAACCAGTGCGCAACGCTCATCGAAGCTCCGGGCGGCATCTACTGCGTCGAACGCCCGACCAACTTCGCGTAGACGGACATCGACCAAGGAGGAAGCGCGTGTCTGAATTGAGGCTCACCACGAACGATGGCGTCGCTCGCTTGGTGTTCGATCGGCCTTCCGTGCTCAACGCACTATCACCGAGCTTGCTGACGAGCCTGATTCGAACGTGCGAGGATCTGTCGAGGGACGACGCGGTCCGCGTAGTCGTTTTCGAGGGGGCTGGCAGTTGTTTCTCTGCCGGCGCCGACTTGCCAGCGTTCGTCTCCGCTCTTCGAGGGCCCGAAGCGCGTGTCGTGGCAGACCTCGGACGCCTTGCCGCGAATGCCGTCGGAGAGCTTCCGCAGATTACGATTGCGGGCATCGACGGCCACTGTGTGGGCGGTGGCCTGGTGCTCGCCGGCGCTTGCGACATCCGTCTCGCCACGGAAGACACGCGCTTTTCCATTCCCGAGCTCGAAGCCGGAATCCCGCTCGCATGGGGCGGCATGGAGCACCTCGTGAGGTTGGTGGGCGAGACGGTTGCGGCCGATTGGGTTTTGAGCTGCCGACCGTTTGGCGCCGACGAGGCGCTTCGGGCAGGGCTCGTGAGCCGAATCGTTCCCGCCGTTCGGTTCGAGGTCGAGCTCGGGGCGCTGGCATCCGCCATCGCACGGCGACCTCTTCGCGTGCTGCGCACCACGAAACGACAGTTGTTGGCGATCCGGGCGGGCAACTTCGATGCGACCACGGATGCAGACGCGTTGCTCGCGTCGTTTGGCGATCCCGAAGCGCTCGAGGCAGGCCGTGACTACATCGCCAGGCACATCGGCGTCGAAGAGTACGATAGCTGACGGAGCGCGGACTTCGTCACTTCGTTTTGTTCAGAAACGCCTGTATTGCTTCTTGCGCCGGAGGCTCACGTAGCGTCTTGCAGAAGAGCTCGGCTTCCAGGTCGATGCGCTCGGCGATCGCCTCGCTCAGCTCGCGTTTGAGAAGGGCCTTGGTCTCTCGGACGACGCTCGGCGCTCTCTTGGCCAATTGCGCAGCGCGCTTTCGTGCGTGAGGCAGGAGCTCGCTCTCGGGGACCAAGCGGCTCACCAGGCCGGCGGCCGAGGCGGTCTCGACGTCGAACACTTCGCCGAACAAGAGCAGCTCGCTCGCCACCCGAAGCCCTGCCGTCCGCGGAAGCAGCAGCGTCGAAGCCGCCTCGGGCACCACCGCGAGGTTGATGAACGGCAGGAGGAACTTGGCGCGAGGGGTCGCGTACACGATATCGCAGTGCAGCAGCATCGTGGCACCGATGCCGACGGCGAAACCGTCCACGGCGGCGATGATCGGCTTACTGAACCCATGCAGCGTCTGCATGAAACGGAAAACGGCACTTTGTGCGCTGGTGGGCGGGTTGTGCACGAAGTCCCGCAGATCGTTCCCGCTCGAGAAATCGTCGCCTGCACCGTGGATCAAGACCACCCGAACATCGTCGTCGGCCTCCATCCGCTCGAGCGCCTCGGCAAGCTCTCGATACATCGTGCTCACGAAGGAATTCTTTGTTTTCGGTCGTGTGATCTGGATTTCGCAGATGCCATCGGCCGTCTCGATCTGGAAGTCTTCGCTCATGGTGTGCGTGCTTATCAGGCGAGCGCTGCGCTGTCATGCGAACCGGGTTCTGCTAGCGTTCCGCTCCTCGATGGAAGAAACACAGCAAGGCAAGCTCACGCTGATTCACTATACGGTGCGCGGAATCGAGCTCGACGCGACCGGAACGGTATCTCCGGGCTGGGTCGCACGGATCTTGGAGCACACTCGTTGGCAGGCGTTCACCGTGGACGACTATGCGCTTCGCGGCCTGATGGAGGGAGGCGTGGCCCGGGCCGGCACGTACCAATACATCGCGCCCCTACGGCATGGAGACGAGCTGGAGATTGCGACTTGGGTTGCCCGGGTGGGCCGAACGAGCTTCGATTTCGGGCACCGGATGGTACGCCTGCGTGATGGCGCGGTGGTCGCCCGGGCTCGCATGACGGTCGTGAGCCTGGGCCCCGGGGGTCCAGCGCCGCTGGATCCGGTGGTTTCGACCTTCGTCATCGACGAACCTGCCCCACCGCCCCTTCCATGGCCCGAAGGCGATCGTTCCAACCTCTGGACCCGATCGTGGACCGTACGCCCGAGCGACCAAGATAGCTTCGGCCACGTCAACCAGGCGCGTTACGTCGACTACCTGGAGGATACGCGATGGTTTGCCGAACGGGCCGGCCATCGGGCAGGCTTGCAAGGGACGCCGACGAGCCTCTCGATCGAATACGTTCGAGAGACGCATGCCGGAGAGCTGGTACGAATGGCAACCTGGGTGACCGGCGAAAGAAGCCGAGCGTACGAGCTGACGAGAGAGCCATCCGGCGAGGTTCTTGCCAGAGGCCAGGTGGTTCGCGACGCACACTGAGGGTCGCGTCACGCGACCATTGGGTTTATTCTTCGTCTCGATGTTTCCATCGCGTGGTGGTGCGTATCCTCCCCCGGAAGAGCTATTCGCTGGTCGGTATGCCGTCGACGGACCGCTTCCGTGGGGCGGTTTGATCACGTACTACCGAGCCTCCGCCGAGGGCACCCCGCTCATCCTGTGCGTCCTTCCGATGGACTTGACGCGCTCCGGTCGCGCCGAGGCTGCGTTCGCCCGGATGGCGCAGCGGCTCGGTTCGGTCCGCGCCCGTACGGTACCGCGTATCATCGATGCCGGTGTGATCGACGGTGTCCCGTATCTGGCCTTCCGAGACACGCGTGGAACGCTGCTGTCGGACCTAATCCGCGATCGTCCGCTGAGCTCACTCACCGTCCTCCGGCTCGCATCCGACGTGCTCGAGGCCCTCGAGTCCGCTCATGGGCAAGAGTTGGTCCACGGGGACATCACTCCCCAGAACATCATCGTCGCGCGGGAGCGGGACGGCGACCTGGTAGCCCGTGTGATCGGCATGGGCGTCGTGCCTCTGCTGAGGGAACACCCCGAAGCGAGCGCTCACACGGCCCACACGGGCTCGGGAAAGCACGCTGTCGCGTACATGGCTCCGGAGCTGTTCGGCGGCGGAAGCTTCGAGGCGCCGGCTGACCTCTACTCCGTCGGAGCGCTTCTGCATCACATGGTGGTTGGCTCGCCGCCGGCGCTCAGAAATACCGACCAGGGATTTGACGACATCCCCGGCCTGCCCGAAGTAACTCGACGCGCCATGGCCAGCCGCCCTCGAGACCGATATCCGGACGCCGCATCGATGCGCGCCGCCCTCGACTGGTTGGAAGTCGAGTCGGCCAAGCAGAACCCGAGCACCCAGGACATCGCCCCCTGGATGGAAAGCTCCCGCGTGGGATCGATTCCCGTGGCGACGATCGCTTCCAGCCGGCCGCCGGCGCACTTCAGCAGCCAACAGCCGGCCGGAAAGGTTTTGAGCACCTCGGGACCGAGGCCGATTCCCATCCGACCGACCCGGATCGAGGAAATCGAGAAGCGCGCACCGCGCGGCTGGCTGCAGTTGCTGCTTCTCACGATCCTGCTCGGCACTCTGGCTTTCTCGGGCTACTGGCTCCACGCGCGCCAGAGCACGGAGCAATCGCCCGGCCCGACCGGTTTGGAGCCCAGGGAGCACGATGCCACTTAGCTCCTTGGACACCAGCGCGACCGACGAAGATCTGATGGAGGCCTACGTCGATGGTGACGATGGTGCGTTTCGGTTGCTCTTCGAGCGCTACGCTCCGATTCTCCTGCGCCTCACGCAACGCCACCTGCGGGACGAGGAGCTGGCTCGCGAGATAGTACAGCAGACGTTCTTCCGTCTTCACGGGGCACGCAACGATTTCCGGCGTGGCTCGAAGCTCCGGCCCTGGGTCATGACGATCGCCATGAACCTGGTCCGAGAGCACTGGCGGCGAAAAAAGCGCCGCAAGACGGCGGACGTCGAGGTCGACACCCAGCCCTCGCCCGAGCCGGAGCTCATGCCCATGGAGCTGCAACAGCGTTCAGAGCTTCTTTATGTAGCCTTGGAAAAGCTTCCGGCGAGCCAGCGGGAGGTCGTGGAGCTGCACTGGTTCCAGGAGCGCCCGTACGCGGAGGTCGCCGAAATCGTGGGCACTTCGGAGGGTGCCGTGCGTGTTCGCGCACATCGGGCCTATGCAACACTGAAACAATTGTTGGTCTCGGAAATACGTGGGGATGAATGACTGATGGCATCGACAGACCGGACGCTTCCCTCGAGCGCTTGCGCGAGCTCGACCGGCCGGCGTCCGCCGATGACGCCGCGCTGTTCGACCAGATGTTCTGCGAGGTGAAGTCGAAGTGCGAGAGAAGCGACCGGACGCTCGCCGGGTTTCTCAGAAGCCGCTCGACCACGGTCAGGCGCTCGATCGTGTTCGGCGTCTTCGCGGTCCTCGCCATCATTGGTTGGTACGCTTTCCCGCTCGTCGACGAGCAGGGCCGCTCGGCGCCATGGATCGCCAGCTTGATCGCGTTCTGTGTTTTGATGGTGATGGCGATGCTCATGGTCACGCGCCCCGTGCATCTGCCTGCGTTGCCGCGGTGGCAAACCTGGCTTTTGGTCCTCATGGCGGTCGCGGCGACCGTCGTCGCCGCCTTCTGGCCGCTTCCAGCCGCACAAGCCGACGCTCATGCGCACGATGGAGGCATCATGGCGGGCGCGTGCATGGGTGTCGGGTTGCTGCTCGGTGTGCCCGTATACGCGCTGCTCCGCCTGGTCGACCGCGGGAATGCGCTCGGAAACCTCGTTGCGGCCGCAGCGGCAGGCGTCGCGGGCAACTTCGTGCTCAAAGCGCACTGCGCGGTTCCGGGCACCGCCCATGAGCTGCTCGGGCACGCATCCGTAGCGGTCTTGTTCGTGGTGGGCTTGGGGCTGGTTCACCGCTGGATTCCCTCGGAAAAGCGGACGTAGGAACGGCGTCCACAAATACCGAAAAAGGGGTATGCTTCCGGCCCCCGAGGAGGATTTGTGACCGAAGAGCTGCGGCGTGACTTCAAGGAGAGAGGCATCAGGAAGGTCAAGGTCGGCGGCTTCGACGTCGATGGAGTGCTGAGAGGCAAGTACATCAGCCTCGAGAAGCTGTGGTCCGCGCTGGAGAAGGGCTTCGGATTCTGTGACGTCATCTTCGGATGGGACATCTCGGACCAGCTCTACGACAACGCGAAGGTGACCGGGTGGCACACGGGATATCCCGATGCGTTGGCTCGGATCGATGCATCGTCGTTCCGCGTGCTTCCAGACGCACCCGATACCGCCAACTTCCTCGTCGATTTCTATACCCCCGACGGCACCCCACATCCGGCGTGCCCACGCAATCTCCTGAAGACCATCCGCGACCGGGCGCACGCCGCCGGCTTCACGGCTCGCTTCGCTGCGGAGTTCGAGTTCTGGATCTTTCAGGAAACGCCTCAGTCCCTGCACGAAAAGGAATTCCGTGGTCTCGATCCATTGAGCCCGGGCATGTTCGGGTATTCGTGGCTGCGTGAGGGTCAGTACCAATTTCTGCTGCACGACATTCTCGAAACCTGCGCCGAGTACGACATCGAAATCGAGGGGATCCACACCGAAACGGGTCCTGGCGTGTGGGAGGCCGCGCTTCGGTACGAAGACGTGCTCGAAGCAGCGGATCAAGCCGCGCTCTTCAAGACCACGCTCAAGCAGATTTGTTCGCGCCACGACCTCGCCGTCACCTTCATGGCGAAGTGGAATCCCGACCTACCCGGCTCGAGCGGTCATCTTCACCAAAGCCTCTGGGATTCGCGCGGCCAAATCAACCTCTTTGCCGCCGCCGGGAGCGACAATCTGAGCGAGACGGGCCTGCACTACCTCGGCGGATTGCTGTCGTTCGCGCCCGAGCTCACCGCGTTCTATTCGCCCTTCGTCAATAGCTACAAGCGCTACGTTCCAGGAGTCTGGGCGCCACTCAATGCATCGTGGGGCATCGAAAACCGAACGTGTGGCGCGCGCGTCATTCTCGGACCGAGCGATCACGCGGCGCGGGTCGAGTTCCGTCAAACCGCGGCCGACATCAATCCGTACGTCGCGATGGCGGCGTGCCTCGGCTCGGGGCTTCACGGAGTCGAAAAGCGCATCGAACCGCCTCCGATGAGCGAAGGTGATGCCACGGCCGAAAGCGATCCGGCACTTGCGCTGCCATTGACGCTCGAGGCCGCCGTGGAGCGCCTTCGGGAAAGCACGGCCGCAAAAGCGGTACTCACGGATGGATTCGTCGATCACTTCCTTCGCACGCGGGAATGGGAGTGCC
>DATIUW010000337.1:0-12020 GCA_035466435.1 Polyangiales bacterium
AGTTGGCAGCGCATCCGTCGCCTGCCGTGGTGTTGCCATCGTCGCACGCTTCCATCGCGTCCCGCCGGCCGTCGCCGCAGCCATCGTAGAAGCTGCCTCCCACGCCTCCGGCGCCCGCGTTCCCGCCTGTTCCAGCGCCTCCGTCGCCTCCGCCGCCGGCCATTCCGCCAGCGCCCCCGTCGCCGCCGGTCCCTCCAGTGCCTGTGCGAGGGTCGTTAGACGCATCGCCGCAGCCGGAAAGCGAGAAAAGAACGAGCCACAGGCCCGCGACTGCCCAAGGACCCCCTAAGAGCTTCATGCCTTCAGCGTAAGGGTTCGCAAAGCCTAGTAGCAAATCGCCCAGCTTCGTTCGGTCAAGTGCGTCAGCGGGGGACTAGAGCGGTCGGGAGACCCAACCGTGCTTCCACATCCACAGGAATAGACGTTCGCGGAGCACAGCCACGGTTGATCGAGCGCGGGGGGACTTGGAGGGCATGGAGTAGCAGCAAGCAAAAGTCGCGCCGACGTTCCGGCGGCGCATTTCGCGGGAATTCCTGCAACGCGTCGCTGCGCCTGTGCAATTCGAGCACACCCATCGTGGTGTGATGGATACACCTGCTGCGGCCTCTTGGTTGGATCCTCCCGGGTACGGTGGTGAGGCGAAAGCAGCCTTGGTCACAAATCCGTCGTTTCGGTCTTGCACCTCGGCTCCTGTTTTCGCTATTCAGAGGCTCCCGTTATGAAGCTGCGCCTCGATAGTCTCGAGACGGCAGACCGTCTTTTTGCTTCCCGGCTGCTCGAGCGAGAAGGCGAGGACGGCCTGTGGCGGCGAGTCGCGGACGCCTGTAGTGACGGCTCCGACTACTTCTGGTGCTGGCACGAGCTCCGGCTTTCGCTCTGGCACGAGTGGCACGACGGCCTGAGAACCCGGTCAGGCGATCCCCGGCCCAACGTAGGACGAATCGCGCATGCGCTGCTGCACCAATGGGAGCAGAGAGGGCGCAAAACCCCGGTCATGGCGACGGACCGCTGAGGCCCGGCGACCCGGCCTGTGGCCTCGCCGGGGGCGAAGCCACGTGACGAGAAAGGGGAGGGAGTGGTGGCCCCGTAAAGTCGCCGCTACGCGTCGACCCCGGGGCTCACGTAAACCGGCTCGCTTGGCGACCCGGCCCGTGGCCTCGCCGGGGGCGAAGCCACGTGACGAGAAAGGGGAGGACCAATGTCCTCCCCTTTCTCGTTTTACGTGGCGTCCCCAGCGGGATTTGAACCCGCGTTACTGGCGTGAAAGGCCAGGGTCCTTGGCCACTAGACGATGGGGACGATATGTCGTGTCGGTGGAGGCTTCCGCCTCCGGGGTGGGCCGTCAGGGACTCGAACCCTGGACCGTTGGATTAAAAGTCCACTGCTCTACCAACTGAGCTAACAGCCCAACGTGCGGCCCGGGGCTGTTTAACATGCCGATCAGGAGGGTCAAGCCTAGGGCCGGGCTGGGGGCTCCGGTGGGGTAGTTCGCGTCGAGGCATGGCGGACGATCATGGCTGCGATGGGCGCAAGCAGCCGTGGCGGAAGATCGTGGCCCATACCGTCGATCAGCTCCAGCTTCGCCCCTCGGACGTGGAGGGCGGTACGAAAGCCGGCATCGACCGGAATGAGTGGGTCTTCTTTTCCATGAATCACGAGCGTCGGCGCCCGGACGCTCGAGAGGCGCTCGGCTCGGCTGCCATCGGCGACGATCGCAGCGACCTGCCGCTTGAAGCCCTCCGGGTAATGACTTCGCGCCAAGCTCTCTGCGATGAGCGGCCTGAGCTCCTCGTCCGTCCGCGGATATTCGGGGCTCATCAAGAGCCGGAACGACTCGAGCACGTACGCGATCAGGTCTTCCATCGAGCTCGACTTCGGGCGGCCCGAAAAGAGATGCTTTCTGATCTCGGGCCGCGGTCCGGGCAAGTCGGGATCCCCGCTCGAAGACATGATTGAAGTGAGGGTTTTCACGCGAACCGGATGCGAAGCCGCCACGAGCTGTGCGACCATCCCGCCCATCGAAGCACCGACGACGTGGGCGGCCGCGATGCCGAGCGCATCCAGTACGCCGACTGCGTCCGCTGCCATGTCTTCGAGCGTGTAGGGCGCGCGGAGCGACAAGCCGAAAATCCGGTGCAGTAGGAACCGGACCGTACCGGGTGCTCTGACCCCGTCGAGCTTCGTCGATAGACCCACGTCTCGATTGTCGAAGCGAACGACGAAGTGGCCTGCCTCGGCAAGCGCGTGGCAGAAGGCGGGCGGCCACGCGATCATCTGCGTGCCAAGCCCCATGATCAGGAGCATCGGATCGGCTTTCGGGTCACCGAACGTGTCGTACTCGATGTCCAAGCCGTTCGATTTGAGTTGAGCCATGAAAGGAGTCCCTCACGCCTACTCGCGCAGTCTCGACAACACTGCCGCGGTGAAGCCAGGCCGCAAATAGAAACCTCGTGGCATGGTCCATTGAACCGCACCCTGGTCGTCGGGCGCCCTTCGACGGCTCCGCCCGCTTGCCGCCTTGGGACGCACCTGCAGAACCCGGCCCAGATGCCCCGTGATTTGCTCGACGTCGCCGCGTGCGATCATCTCCGAAAGGCGCTCCCAGTCGGCGCGGAGCAGCCGTTGCTCTTCGAAGCTCGGCGTCCAGAGGGAAGGGCGCCCCACGCGGCGACGGGGCAGCGGCTTGTCCGATGCCGCCTCGATGGGAACGAACAGAACTTTCGCGAGCTTTCGAAAGACCGTGCTCTGCTCCCAATCGGTGTCCGCCATCGCGGACAAGGAAATGGAGCACACGAAAGTCGACTCACGCGGCTTGCCGCTCGGGTCGAGGGGAATCGTCTTGAGCTCGATGCCGAGCGAGACGAAGTCAGGCTCGGCACGTGACGCCGCCGTGGCGCCGAGCGCCTTTTCGAGGATCTGCCCTGCCACTCCTTTGCCTCGAACCGGCTCCAAAGGCACTTCGACACCGACTCTTGCCCCGAGCTCGCCCAGCGTGAGCCCGGCCAGCGCCCAAGCCCGCGCCAAGAGCTCGGGCTCGGTCTTCGGTTCCGAAGCAAACACCGCGCGGCCCCTCAGTGCAGCTCGCAGACTTTGGCGCCGAAGAGCCGTTCGAGGCTCGTGAGTAGCGCATCGCTCGGGTCGACGAAGAGGCCGGTCTCGGCGATGTTCACCCGCCAGCTCCCGGGATGGTCGAGCTCGAGCGAGACGGGGCACGGCCCCGGGAATTGCTCGAGCATCGCACGAAGCGAATCGAGCTTGGCGCGATCGATGGCTTCGACGGCGAGCCGAACCGTGATGGCGGTCGTTCGCTCGTGCAGTGCGTCGCTCAGCAGCGTGGCTTCTTCGAGCAGAATCTTGTGTTGGGTCTGCGCGCTCTCGGCATCGCGGTCTTGCTCGTGCTTCACACGGCCGGTGAGCAGGATCGGCTGTCCCGCTTGGAGCGCTTCGCGCAATCCCGATTTTTCGAGCGGCTTCGGCCGAACGATCACCTCGACGCGGCCGTAGGCATCCTCGATGTGGAAGAACGCCATCGTGTGGCCCATCTTCGTGCGTCGTTCTCGATAGCCCTCCACCGTGCCGCCCACGGTGACTTGCCGGTGATTGTCGAGTTGGGCGACGCTCTCGGTGGTTGCGTTGCAGAACCGCAATAGCTCGCTGCGGTACCGATCGAGCGGATGGCCCGACACGTAAAAGCCGAGCGTGCTCTTCTCGCGTGAGAGCTGATCGCGCGAATCCCAAGGATCGAGCACCGGAAAGCTGCCGCCAGGGTGTTGATAGGTCTGCGAATCTTCTTCCTGTCCCATCAACCCGAAGAGGCTCTCCTGCCCGCTCGAACGCTCGCTTTGAATGCGCTTGCCTCGCTCGATGGCTTGCTCGATGGCCAAAAACGCTTGCGCGCGATGCACCCCGATGGCCTCGTGGACCGTGTCGAACGCCCCGCATTGCACCAACGCCTCGACGACCGACTTGTTGACGCGGCGAAGATCCACGCGAGCGCAAAAATCGAACAGGTCGACGAACGGCCGCTCGGTCGTGCGGCCGTCGGGGCCGGGCTCTCCTTTGCGGGCTTCCAAAACCGCCTCGACGGCCGCTGTTCCCACGCCCTTGATCGCCCCGAGCCCGAATCGAATCTTGGGCCCCATCGGGTCGTGTGCCTGCCCGTTGTAGCAAACGGGCTTGTGCCTGAGGCGAGCCACGTCCGCGGCGTCGTCCGGATTGTAGACGACGCTGAAATCGATCTGGGACTCGTTGACGTCGGGCGGCAAGACGGTGATGCCCATCGACCGCGCTTCGGCGACCGTGCGAACGACCTTGTCGATCTTCTCCTTGTCCGCGGTGAGCGTCGCGCAGGTGAACTCCACCGGATAGTGCGTCTTCAAATAGGCCGTCTGGTAGGTGATCAGCGCATAGGCAGCGGAATGGCTCTTGTTGAATCCGTAGCCTGCGAAGTAGGCCATCAAATCGAAGACCTCTTCGGCCTTTTCGCGCGTGTGACCGCGGGCGACTGCGCCCTCGATGAAGACGGCCTTCTGCTTCTCCATCTCCGAGGCCTTCTTCTTGCCCATTGCGCGCCGAAGCAGATCTGCGCCGCCGAGCGAGTAGCCGGCCATCTCCTGCGCGATCTGCATGACCTGCTCCTGGTAGACGATCACGCCGCGTGTCTCCTGGAGGATGGTCTCGAGTGAAGGATGCGGATACTCGACGCGCTGCCGCCCGTGCTTGCGGTGCACGAAGTCCTTGTCCATCTGTGCGCCCATCGGTCCGGGACGGTAGAGCGCCACGGCGGCGACGATGTCATCGAAACGATCGGGCCGGAGCTGCTTGAACAAGCTCTGCATGCCGCTCGATTCGAGCTGGAACACATTCGTGGTTTCGCCCGATTGCAGCAATGCGTACGTGGCTGGGTCGTCCATGGGAATCGCATCGATTCGAAGCGGTTGATCGAGGCGGTCCGGGCGTCGGTCGATGAGCCTGGTGGCGATGTCGATGACCGTGAGCGTACGAAGCCCGAGGAAGTCGAACTTCACCAGCCCTGCCGCCTCGACGTCATCTTTGTGGTACTGGGTGACATACACGTCTTTTTCCGGACAAAAGACCGGCACGTGATCCCAGATCGGCCCCTCGCTGATCACCACCCCCGCCGCGTGCATGCCGGCGTGGCGCGTGAGGTTCTCGAGCGCTTGCGCCGTGTCGAGCAGCTCGTGTGCCTTCGGATCATGCTCGTATGCGGCCTTGAGCCGCGGCTCCTGCTTCAGCGCATCGCTGATCGGCACACTCTTGCCTTGCACCGGCTCGGGGATCATGGTCGCGATGAAACCCGCTTCGCCAGGCGTCATGCCCATGACACGCCCGACGTCGCGCACCACGCTTCGGCTCTTGAGCTGATGAAACGTCGCGATTTGCCCGACACTCTGCTGGCCGTACTTGTCCCGTACGTATTGAATGACGCGGTCGCGCTGATCCATGCAGAAGTCGATGTCGAAGTCGGGCATGGACACGCGCTCCGGATTGAGGAAGCGTTCGAACAGAAGCCCATGCACGATCGGGTTGAGGTCGGTGATGCGCAAGGCCCATGCGACGAGCGAGCCGGCGCCCGATCCACGCCCGGGACCCACAGGCACCCCGTTGTCTTTTGCCCAGTTGATGAAGTCCTGCACGATCAGGAAGTACCCGGCAAAGCCCATCTTCAGGATCACGTCGAGCTCGAGCTCGAGCCGGCTGTGGTAGTGTTTCTCGTCGAAGCTCTCGCCACGGCCGCGCATCTCGACCATGCGGCGACCGAGGCCTGCCACTGCGAGAGCCCGCAAGTAGTCTTCCTCGCTTGCGCCGCCTGGAACCGCGAAGCGGGGGAGCTTCGGGTCGGCGAGCGGCGTTGCCCGGCCGGCGCACATTTCTGCCACCAGAAGCGTGTTTTTGGCGGCTTGTGGGGCATGCGCGAACAAGCTCAACATCTGCTCGGGCGTCTTGAGATAGAGCTCCGAGGAATGGTGATGCATCGCCTCCATCTCGCGCACGCTTCGCCCCGCTCCGATGCACTGCAACACGAGCTGGGCATGGGCCGAACTGCGCTCTAGATAGTGGCAGTCGTTGGTGCCGACCAGCGGCAGCCCGAGATCTTCGGCGAGCTTGCCGAGCACCTGATTGAGAGGTCGGTTCTCCGGAAAGCCGTGGTCCTGGAGCTCGACGAAGAAGTGACCGGGCTCGAACGAGTCGCGCAGCTTGCCGAGCGCTTCGCGTCCCACCGCGGGCCCCTTGTTGAGGATCTCCTGCGCGACGTATCCGCCCATGCAAGCGCTCAACCCGACCACGCCCTTGCTGTGCTTTTGTAGAACCTCGAAGTCGATGCGCGGCTGATCGTCCACCGCCATGCCGTCGACCCAGCCTGCGCTCACCAGACGGACCAGGTTCTGATAGCCCTCTTGCGAGCTGGCGAGCAAGAGCAGATGACTGAGCTCGCGGTTCTGCGGATCGCGCCGGTCACCAGCCGTGAAGTTCACCTCACATCCGAGGATCGGCTTCACGCCGGTGCCCTCGCAAGTGCGCACGAGCTGCACCGCGCCGAACATGTTGCCGTTGTCGGTGAGCGCGACGGCTGGCATGCCCATCTCGTCGGCGTGCGCGACGAGCTCGGGAATGCGAATCGCGCCGTCCAGCATCGAGAACTCGCTGTGGACGTGAAGGTGAACGAACTCGGCCGCCATGGAAGCGCTGAATCTACAGCGCCCGCCGCACCGGATCCACCGGACTTTGTCTCAGAGCAAAGAGTCGAGCAGGACGCTCAGATGCGCGCGGCGCCGCTTGCGATCCGTCTCGGTAAAGCGCTCCTCTCCAAAGAGCTGTTTGATCATCGGATCACGAAAAAAGTAGACCACCAGCGCTCCGAGTATCGTCACGTATACATCGCGCGGATCGCTTCCGGCTTTGGCGCTTGTCGGCGGTTTTGCCCCGAGGACGGTCAGCGCGCTGGTCATTTCATCGTAAAAGGCGGTCATGGAACGCTCGACGCGATCCGATCCCGAGGCCATTTCCCAGAGCATGATGCGCACTTGATTGGGGTGCTCCCAAAACAGATCGAAGCTCCTGAGGACGGCTTCACGCGCGTTGAGGGTCGCCTCCTCGGAGCCGAGCTGCTCGAAGAGGGCGAGATGACGGTTGAACAGGCGTCCTACCACCTGCTCGTACAAACCGTCTTTCGAGTCGAAATAGTAGTGGAGCAGACCATGCGTGACGCTGGCGCGCTTGGCGATCGCCACCATCCGGGCCCCGTGGAACCCATGCTCGGCAAACTCCTGCTCTGCGGCATCTAGGATCCTGAGCCGCATTTGCTCGGCATCGGCGTCCTTCGGTCTTGCCATCGCTACCTCGAGCCGTCCGAGAAATAGGCGGCGGCCGCCTCGTAGGCCCGTGCGAAGTCATTGTCGAATGGATCATCGATCTCGTAGAGCGCGCCACCGAAGCCCAAGAGCGCCGTCACGACGATCGCGGCCCCGACCGTCACCGGACCCCAGAAACCCGGCCCGCGCCGGGTCCACTGGGGCGCCCGCACGCCGAGCATCCCCAGAGCCGCCGGAATCCCGTAGAACGCATGATAAAGACCCGCGATCCCGAGCAAGGCGTAGTACGGAAAGAAGAACCACGGCAAGAAGTGCAGCGAAAACGACACGCCGCCGAAAAACGGAGGCGCATCTGCCAACACGGCGGGCAGCCGTGTGGCCGCGATGTGGCCGAACACGAAGACGGCCAGATAGTACGCCGCATAGCGATGGAGCCGTAGGCGGAGCGGCGGCGTGGCTTTCGACCCGCGACGGGCGCGCATCCGCAAGATGCCCGTGACCACGTGGACGATCAGCGCCGCGATGAGACCCAGCTCGAGCAGCGGCCATTGGTAGATGCCACGGGCCGCCGTCTGAAACCGGTCGTACTGTTCCGGGCCGATCACCGCGAGGGCCGTATTGGTCAGATGGACCAGCAGGAAGAGCGAGAAGAGGAGGCCAGAGACCGCCTGGGTTTGCGCAAGCGTCTTATTATTCACAGGAATGTTAATAACAGTGCTGTCAATAGCCGTCAAGCGCCGAGGATCGCCGCGCTCGTGCCCAATTCCGACTTGCACGGCGTGTCCCTCGTGCTACTTCCGCCGCTCCCCAACGCACAAAACGAGGCGTTTTGGGGCCTGGTGCAGACGATGAGTAAGTCCCCTTTGTCCATTGTGAAAGAGCGCTTCGGCGATGACCCGAAGAAGGCGAAAGAAAAGTTGGTCGAGGCCGTGAAAAAGGCGGCTGGGAAGGACCTGTGGCTCGAACGCGTCAGCGAGGAGAAGGGGCTCGAGCACGTTTCCAACAAGAAGCTGCTCCACCTCGAGGAGGTCTTCGCGGCGGTCAGCAAAGAGGTCGGTTCCCGCGACGAGCTGATCGGTCAGATCGCCGGTCTTCAGGGCCGGTCGAAGGATGAGGGCTACAAGGCTCGCTTGGCCGAGGAATCGACACCGAGCTTGTGGGATCGGTACCGTGCCGTACAATCGCAGGCGGCCGGGCAACCGGCGAAGGATTGAGGCACCGCCTCGGCATGGCGCCGCGTCGGCTGCTCAGTGAAAGAGTGGACCATGAGTAAGAGACTGTTCTGCGGAGGGCTCGCCTGGGGCACGACCACAGAAGACCTTCGGGAGGCATTCGCGCCTTTCGGCGAGGTCGCCGATGCGAAGGTCGTGACCGATCGAGAGACTGGCCGTTCGCGGGGCTTCGGATTCGTCACCTTCACCACGGAGGAGGCGGCTGCCGCAGCGCGTGATTCGATGGACGGCGCGACGCTCGGCGGACGCACCATCCGAGTCGATCTTGCGCGCGAGCGTCAAGGCGGCGGCGGCGGTGGTGGTGGCGGCGGTTTCCGGCGCTGATCGCTCATCGCTGAAGCAAGCCGAAGTACCAAGACAGGATCGCGTCGCCCGCGAGCAGGTATTCGAGCGCCCCTAGGGCGAGAAACGGCCCGAACGGCAGCTTGAGCAGTCCGATTCGGCTCGGTTCCGATTCTTCTGGCGCTTCGATGAGCTCGCCATCGATGACTCGATCCTCGATCTCGGGCGTGAGCCTGCGTCCCACGATGAGGGCGAAGACGGCGAACACCAGGCCCTGAAGCGAGCCGGCCACCACGCTGAAGAGCGCGCCCTGCCAGCCGAGGAAGGCTCCGATCATCATGAGCAGCTTGGAGTCGCCTTCGCCCATTCCTCTGCGGCCTGTGAGGCGCTCGTAGCCCCAGACGAAGAGCACCTGCACGGTCAAATAGGCCGCACCGGCCCCGACTGCGGCGGACCAGATCCCGGGCTCGGCGCGAAACGGCGCGCTAGCGAGGCCGAGCGCTGCGCAGGGCAAGCTCACCTCATCCGGGATCTCCATCCACTCTAGGTCGACGAAGGTCGCGATGAGCAACCCGCCGGCAAAGATGAAATAGAGGACCGTTTCGATGGTGGCGTCGAGCAGCAGCGTGTCCGGCTCGGCGCGCACGATCCACTGCTCGGCGATCGCGACCGACAACACCGCACCGAGCAGCTCGACCAAGGGGTAGCGCGCCGAGATGGGTGCTCCGCAGCACCGTGCTTTTCCTCGCAGCGCAAGCCACCCCAGGATGGGTACGTTGGTCCACGCGGCAACGGGCGCGCCGCATGTGGGGCAGTGGCTCGGAGGCGAGACGACCGACATGCCTCGCGGCCAACGGTAGATCGCAACGTTGAAGAAGCTTCCCCATGCCGCGCCCCACGCAAAGGCCGCCACCCACACGAACCAGCGGGGTACCTCCGCAGCAAGCATCCGCCCCATGCTAGCAGCGAAAGGGGGACTGTCCCCTTTTTGTGCGGTCGCGACTCCCAGGTTGCAGCCGCCCCTGGCGGATGCGATTCAGAGCCTGACCATGAGCACTGACGAGACCAGAGCCGCGCTTCGAGAGTGCAAGCGAATCGTGGTGAAGATCGGCAGCCGGGCCCTGTGCGCGGAGGGGGGCCGTTTTGCCCAGGTGGCCGAGCAGGTCGCCACGCAGGCGAAAGCTGGGCGTAAAGTGGTGCTCGTCTCGTCGGGTGCAGTGGCGGTCGGAAGGGAGCGCCTGGGCCTCGCGGAGCGTCCGAAGAAGATCGCGCTCCTGCAGGCGGCTGCGGCCACGGGGCAGTCGTTGCTGATGCGCGCGTACGAAGACGCGTTCGAAGCGCGCGGTCTCCACATCGCGCAGGTGCTCTTGACCCACGACGTGATGAGCGATCGGGAGCGATACCTCAATGCGCGCCAGGCCATCGACGAGCTGCTCCGGCTCGGCGTGGTGCCCATCATCAACGAAAACGATACGGTCTCGATCGACGAGCTCCGTTTTGGCGACAACGATCAACTCGCCGCCATGGTGTGCACGTTGATCGGCGCGGACTTGCTGGTGCTGTTGAGCGACGTGAGCGGAATCCTGAACGACCAGGCCGAGCGAATCTCGTTGGTGCGGGCCGTCGGTGACATCGAGCGTTTCATCAGGCCACCGGACGGTGACGTCGGGCTCGGCGGCATGCAGTCGAAGGTCGAAGCGGCGCGGCGCGCCACGTTGTATGGTCTGCCGGTGGCGATCGGCCCGGCGGCTTCGGCTGACTTTCTCGACACGCTGATGCGAGGCGAGGACGTGGGAACCTTGTTGCTGCCGCATGGGTCGCCCTTGCCGAGCCGCAAGCATTGGATTGCCTACACGCTCAAGCCCCGCGGCCGAATCGTGGTCGACGCCGGGGCACGCCGGGCGCTCGAGAAGCGTAACTCGAGCCTGCTTCCCGCGGGCGTCGTTTCGGTGGCGGGATCCTTCAAAGTCGGTGACGCGGTGTCGATCGTGGCCGAGGATGGCACCGAGCTCGCACGCGGTCTTGCACGCTACGGTGCCGATGATGTGAGGTCGCTCGCAGGTGGGCACAGTCAGCAGATCGCCGAACGCATCGGCAACCACGCGGGAGACGAAATCGTCCATCGAGACGACATCGTGCTCACCAAAAAGGGCAGCTGAGCGGCGCGGCTCCCGCCAGCGTCGAAAAGTGCTACCGTAACGGGCCATGAGTGAAGATTTGACCGCGCTGGTCACGGGCTTGGCCGAGCGAGCCAAACAGGCCTCCCGTGTGCTCGCGATCACGAGCACCGAACGGAAGAACGCCGTGTTGCGCCGCGCCGCGAACGCGCTCCGAGGCGAGCCGGGGGATCGAGTGCTCGAAGCGAATGCGAAAGACCTGGCGGCCGCGCAGGAGACGGGGCTTTCGAAAGCGATGCTCGACCGGTTGCAGCTCGATCGGAAGCGCCTCGACGCGGTAGCCGATGGCGTCGATCAGGTCGCTTCGCTCCCCGACCCGGTGGGCAGTGTCGTCGAAGAACGGGTGCTCGAGAACGGCCTTCGGGTCGGGAAGATGCGTGCTCCGCTCGGCCTGATTGGAATCATCTACGAGTCGCGGCCCAACGTCACTGCCGACGCCGCGTCGCTCTGCCTGAAGAGTGGAAACGCAGTGCTGCTTCGGGGGGGCAAAGAGGCGTTTCACAGCAATACGGCGATCGCGGAGATCTTCGAGCGTGCCCTACGCGAAGAGGGCTTGCCCGCCGAGGCTGTCACACTTCTACCTACCACGGACCGACAAGCTACTTTGGTGATGATCAGCCTCGATGGTATCGTCGACATGGTCATCCCCAGAGGTGGAGAAGGATTGATTCGGTTCGTCGCCGAGCACGCAAAGGTCCCCGTCATTCAGCACTACAAAGGTGTCTGCCACGTCTTCGTCGACCGCAGCGCCGACCCTGAGATGGCTCTCCAGATCGCCCTGAACGCCAAGGTGCAACGGCCTGGCGTTTGTAATGCCATGGAGACGTTGCTCGTCGACGAGCGCATCGCGCCCACGTTTCTGCCGAAGATCGGCGCCGCGATGAAGGCGGAGGGCGTGGAGATCCGAGCCGACGAGCGTGCAGCGGAGATCCTCGGAGACGTGAAACGCGCGACGCCGGAAGACTGGGATACCGAATATCTGGACCTGATCCTCA
>DATIUW010000338.1:0-6814 GCA_035466435.1 Polyangiales bacterium
GGCCTGGTATCTCGGCGCGCCGATGCCTCGCAAGAGGTCGACGTATTCCGATTCACCGCCTTCGCGGAACAAGAAGGGAAGCAGCGGTTCGATGGCGTAGTCGAGCGTTGCCTCGAACCTGGAGTCGAGCCCAGTGGTCCAAGGGAGCTCGCCGACCAGCTCGAAGCTGTCGACGAACACCGCGCGGGGCGGGCAGTCGCTCACGGCTTCGATCCATGCGGCGAATTCCCGATCGATGAAGGCCTGAACCCCCCTGCGATCGAGGTGGTCGATCACCCGTGCGTCCTCGAGCGCACCCGGGTAGGCCCCGCCGGCAGGAAAGTGAAACGTTCGGTTCTCGTAGACCGCAAAGACCCGATGCGTTCCGCCGGGAACTTCCCAAGTCAGCATCCCTTCACTCACTTGCGACGTCAGGTCGCGCACGTCGCCCAAGGTAGCGGGTGGGTTGGACGGCTCGTCGATGACCTCCGCGGCGAGCACTGCGACGAGCTGCAGGTCCTCGTCGAACCCGTCGATGGCAAGGAGCACCGCATTGGTGTCTTCAATCCACGAGGGTGGCGTCGGTTGGGGCAAGGGTCCCGTGTACGAGTCGGGTCCGGACAGGGTGAGCTCTGCCGCGATGAGCTGCCGTTCGGCATCCGCATCGATGTTGATGCCGCCCGTGGACCAACCGCTCCCGAGCGTGAGATCCCACGAGAGGCCGAGATCCCGCGCCGCGCATGCGGCATCGCGCAGCCGCTCCCGAAATGCGGCGTCGCCTACCGTGCGGATGCGAGCGTCCTCGGCGATGTCCGCGTTGGTGACCGCGGACATGAAGGGTTGTATCTCGACTGCTCCGTATCCCGCTTCTGAAAGCTCGCCCAAATGCTCGCGAAGCGTCGATTCGTCCACTGCTCCGCCCGGCCACCACCAACGGGTTTGGGGGCGAAACTCCGGAGGCGGGCTCACGAATGCTTCGACACGAAACACGTCCTCATCGCTCCCTGCGTCGGAGCTGCTGCAACCCGACGAAGCGAGCAACGAAACGATCCAGACCGCTACGTGACGCTGGCGCACGAACATGGCGCCGGAGTCTACCCTACCGGACGGGTTGTGCTCCGCATCATTGTCACTACCATTGTCTTTCCACGAGGGAGGGAACATGTACAAGAGATTCGTTCTCACGTTTCTGGTGGTTTCGGGCCTCGCGAGCCCGGCCTTCGCCGGACCACAATCGACGATCGGGGGCGCGCGCCTCGAGACCGACATGGCCCACAAGGTCGCGACGGGCTGGCCGAGCACGTCGTATGAATGGTGGAACAAAGGCAAAGGCAAGCTCGACTGGGCGCTCGGAAGCGAGCTGGTCTACGGGCCGTGGTCGGGCGCATGGGACGATCCGCGAATCGGCGCCTCGATCTACGCGCCGCTGCGCTTTCATCTCTGGGAGAACAGGCGCGCCGCGTCCAAAACCGACCTCGGCCTTCGATTCACCCCGGGCTTGATGGCGGGTTCGGCTGCGCCGAACAGGGCCATCGTGATGGCGCGTGCAGAGCTGGCCGTTCCGGTCTCCGTGGACGTTCATCCGAAGGTCAGCATCGTGACGGGCGGCGCGATTCCGATCGACCTCGGTTGGGTCGAAGGCTCCGGTTTTCTCGGAGCCATTCCCCTGCTCGTTCGTCTTGGCGTCGAGATCAAGGGTGGATCCAAGACGGCCCCGTTCGTGTTGATGGAGGTCGGCCCCGGAATCGGGTTTGGGAACGGCTCCGACGTCACGCTCGCGGCGAGACTGTGGGGCGGGCTGACATTCTGGTCCGTTCGCGGCAAGTAACGTGCGAATTCATCGAAAGGACTACACCCCTCCAGCATTCTCCGTGGACGCGGTCGATCTGAGCTTCGAGCTCGACCCGGTTGCGACGCTGGTGAAAGCCACGCTGCAGATCGAGCGCAATCCGGATGCGGTCGAGCGTAGCAGCGCGCTCGAGCTTCATGGTGACGAGCTCGAGCTTCGTTCGGCGTGCCTCGACGGACGTCCGGTGGACTCGGCACGCTTCGTGGCCGACTCGCAGAGCCTGCGCATCGAGGACGTCCCCGATCGCTTCGAGCTCGAGACCGAGGTCGTCATTCATCCCAAAGCCAACACCAAGCTGATGGGGCTCTACACGTCGAACGGGATGTTCTGCACCCAGTGCGAGGCCGAGGGGTTTCGGCGAATCACGTACTACCTCGATCGGCCCGACGTGATGGCGCGATTCAGAACCCGGATCGAAGCCGACCGCACGAAGTACCCCATCTTGCTCTCGAACGGCAACCGTGTGGCGCAGGGCGAGCTGCCGAACGGCCGGCACTGGGTGCAGTGGGAAGACCCCTTCCGCAAGCCGAGCTATTTGTTTGCGCTCGTGGCAGGCGACCTGGTCTGTCATCGGGGCAGCTTCACCACGGCTTCGGGCCGGGACGTGGCGCTCGAGATCTGGGTGGAGCCCGAGAACATCGACAAATGCGAGCATGCGCTCGATTCGTTGAAAGCCGCGATGAAGTGGGACGAGGACACCTACGGGCTCGAGTACGACCTCGACGTCTACATGATCGTCGCGGTCAACGACTTCAACATGGGCGCGATGGAAAACAAGGGGCTCAACATCTTCAACTCGAAGTACGTGCTCGCCAAGCCGTCGACCGCCACCGATGACGACTACGAGGCCATCGAGGCCGTGGTCGCCCACGAGTATTTTCACAATTGGACGGGCAACCGCGTCACGTGCCGCGACTGGTTCCAGCTCACCCTCAAGGAAGGGTTGACGGTTTTCCGCGATCAGGAGTTCTCGGCCGACATGACCTCGCGACCGGTCAAGCGCATTCAGGACGTGACCCGGCTTCGCACGGCTCAGTTTGCAGAGGACGCCGGCCCATTTGCGCATCCCATTCGCCCCGAGTCCTACGTGGAGATGAACAACTTCTACACCGCGACCGTGTACGAAAAGGGAGCCGAAGTGGTGAGGCTCTATCAGACGCTTCTCGGCAGGGAAGGGTTCCGCAAGGGCCTTCGGCACTACCTACACAAGCACGACGGTTGCGCCGTCACCTGCGACGACTTCCGCCACGCGATGGCCGAGGCCAACGGCACCGATCTCAGTCAGCTCGAGCGCTGGTACGCGCAGGCCGGCACGCCCCTCGTTCGCGCCGTGGAAGCTTGGGACGAGTCGTCTCGCACGTATTCGCTCACGCTCACGCAGTCACAGCGGGCGATGCCGGACCAACCCCCGCCGCTGCCCTTGCCCATTCCGCTTCGGTTCGGTTTGCTCGGGCCGGACGGAAACGACATCCCGGGAACGGTACGGATGCTCCACTTGAACGATGCGGAGCAGACCTTCACCTTCGAAGACCTTCCGGCCCGCCCGGTCGCCTCGATCGCGCGGGAATTCTCGGCGCCCATCAAGCTCGAAATCGACAGAAGCCGGGCTGACCTCGCGTTTCTGATGGCGCACGATTCGGATTCGTTCAACCGCTGGGAGGCAGGTCAAGAGCTCGGCAAGCTCGTGTTGCTCGACCTCGTGGCCCGTTCAACGAGCTCGTCGTCCGAGGAGCTCGAGGTAGACCCGCTGCTGATCGACGCGTTCGGCAAGGTGCTTTCCGATCCGAGCCTCGACGGGTCCATCAAGGGAATGACGCTGACGCTTCCGTCCGAGGAGCGGTTGGCACAAGCGCTCGACGAGGTAGACCCAGAAACGGTTCACCGCGTCCGGCAGCTCGTCGTTCGCGAGATCGCGTCATCACTTCATGACGACTGGGTGGACACCTACGAGCGCCACGCTCACGGAAGCGACGCGATCGAAAAAAGCGAGATCGACCGGCGCCGCATCAAGAATCGAGCGCTGCGTTATCTCGTCGCATCGGAGACACCCGAGACGATCGCGTTGGCCGTGGCGCAGTTCAACGGCGCAACCGGAATGACGGACTACGAAGCGGCCCTCAGGTGTCTGGTGGACGTCGACTCGCCTTCGACCGAGGAAGCCATCGCGCAGTTCTATGCGCGCTGGAAGGGGGACCCCGTGGTGCTGGACAAGTGGTTTCGCATGCAGGCGATGTCGACAGCCAAGTCAGCCTTCGACCGGGTCGTCTCGCTCTCGCAGCACCCTGACTTCACGTTGACGAATCCGAACCGGGCGCGCTCGTTGCTGCATGCCTTTGCTGCCGGCAATCCAGTCGGGTTTCACCGCGCGGATGGAAAGGGCTATCGGTTCATCGCGGAAAAGACCTTGGAGCTCGACGCGATCAATCCGCAGGTCGCTTCGCGGCTCGTCTCCTGCTTCAACCAGTGGAAGCGCTACGAGCCCGGCCGGCGGGCGCTGATGCAGGCCGAGCTCGAGCGAATTGCGGCCCATCCCGGGCTTTCGGCGGACGTCTCGGAGATCGTCGAGCGGGCGTTGGCCCTCTAGTTGCCGTCCCGATTTTCGCTTGATAGCCTCCGCGCCATCTAAGGAGGGAAACAAACCCATGAGCTCAATCATCAAGTACCTGATCATCGGAACGGCAACCCTGGCGCTCGGTCTTTCGGCGGCCTGCAAGGACGACTCGAGCCCGGCAGTCAAGGAAGTGACCGCTGGCGCCGAAGCAGGCGGAAAGGCGGGCGCCGAAGCCGGCATGGCCGCCGGCTCGGAAGAGGGCGTCAAGGAAGGCGTCAAAGAGGGCGGCAAAGAAGGCGGCAAGGCCGCAGCCAGCGAAGTCGTCAACTAACGCCGCGCGCGAGGGCGCCTGGGCTTCCCGTGATGACGAACCCGTCCGCGGGAAGCCAACCCTCGAATTTCATTTCCAAAAGCCCGCTTGAAGGGGTCGCCCTATCAATCGGCGCCAAACGCTGTTAGCGTCATCAGTGGAGGACGCAATGACAGCAACGCAGGCGCGGACGAAGCCTAACCGCCTCGGGCGAGCGGTGCTTCTCCTAGGTCTGCCGCTCCTGATGGCACAGTCGGCAAGCGACTGCCTACCGTCTCCCGATCCCAAGACCACAGCCAATCCACTCGCTTTGGATTGCGTTTCGGGCGGGACGCAATTGTTCATTCCGATCGAGCTGACCGTGGCGCTCGATCGCTACCCAATCGCAGAGACGGGGCTCAATGCAGACACGTCCATCGTGGCCCGATTTCCGGCTGACGTGTTCTGCGCGATCGCCGACAGCGGGGCGAGCACCACAGATCTCGAATCGGCCGCGATTGGTCTGATGTTCGACGGGGTGACGCCTCCTGGAGACGAGTCCGCATTGCACACGGCCATCAATCTGCCGATTCAGGGCATCGACCTCGTCGATGCGTGCGGCGGTGCCTACGGGTCAGAGATCACCGTCGACCTCGGCACCGTGCGGAGCACGCCTTGGCTCAACGGGGATTGGACACTCGATTTCATGGTGGCTCCCCCCTCCGGCATGATCATCCTGCTGAAGAACATCGACCTGCCAGGCCTGCCCATCCCAGGCCCCACAGTCGATTTTCTGTCGCTCTGCGATCCCACCGACAAGAGCGACCCGCCTAATGGCACGACGGACGATCCAGAGGACAGTCCGCGCCTTGCAGCGGACCGGGATCGCGATGGGATCTACGAGACATTGGCCGTCGCTGCAGACCAAGTTCAATTTGGCGTCCAGGGCCACTGCGTCGGCCATCGCTGCGAGGACTACAACGATTGCACGATCGACACCTGCGACCCCCGCAACTACGGCCGATGCTCTTACGAGAACGAGCCCGATGGCACTGCATGTGACTTCGGGGGCCAGCCGGGCGTGTGCAACGCTGGCGCATGCGTGGACGACGATCCCGCGTGCGCCACCCATGACGACTGCTTCGCAGGGTTCTACTGCCGAGTCGATCTGCCGGTCAGTTGCGTGAGCAATGATGGTGTTTGCGAGCCGTTGTACACGGGGGCATGTCCGGGGATCGTCGATCCGGTGTGCGGCTGTGATGGGGTGACCTACTCGAACGCTTGCGAGCTTTCCTACGTGGGCGTTTGGGCATCGGCCGCAGGGCCGTGCGAGTGCACCACGAACGCCGATTGCGGCGCTTCCGAATACTGCAACGGTGTGACCTGCGACGGACCAGGCAGCTGCACGCTCATGCCCACGACCTGCAACGCGGGCCCCGGTGACGTCGTCGCGTGCGACGGAAACACCTACGACAGCGTCTGCGCCGCAGCCGCCCAGGGCGTACGCGTCCCCGGCGAGATCTACCCCCCCTTCTTCTAAAAGGGGACACGCCCGCGACCCAAAGCCAGCGTCATTGCGGATACGGATAGTCGCGTCCCACGCTACCAAAGGTACGGGATGAGGGCGCGGCGTTCCTGGGGGTAGTCGGGGAACTTCTCGTTGTACCAGCGGTGGGTTTGGAGGGCGCGGGGGACGAGGTTGGCGATGGTGACCAGGACGATGAAGGTGGCGCCGAGGGACCAGGTGGCGATGGCGAAGCCGGTGAACGCGGTGATCTCGGTGAGGTACGACGGGCTCGTGACGAAGCGAAAGAGACCGCCCCGCGGGATGCGGTAGACCTTCTCGCCCTGCTCGACCTCTTCGATCGTGCGAAGGTTTCGAATGATGGCGTCCGAGTGCACGTTGAGCACGAACGATGCGTAATAGAGCGTGATGCCGACGAGGAAGCGTGGATCGACGAACCACTCCGGCGTGAAGTGCGTCCCGAGGTCGCTTATGAACGCGGCATTGAGATACCCGTGGAGCGTCGTCACCAGCCAGCCCGAAGCCACCACCACGATGCTGAACGACGCGGTTGCGCCCTTCGGCGTGCGGATGAGATAGGGAAAGACGAAGCCGCGGTTTCCGTAGTGGATGAGCCACACG
>DATIUW010000339.1:0-4434 GCA_035466435.1 Polyangiales bacterium
GACCTGCGGTCGGCGCTGTCGAGCCCGCGGGGATGCGGATGTGCTCGACCAACTCTTGGATGTCTTCGGGCGGTGGCGGCGTGAAGCGGCTGACCACGAAAGCCACACCGAAGTTGAGCAGCATGCCCACCGATCCGATGCCTTCCGGCGAGATGCCGAACCAATATTGGTCGGGCGTGCCACCCATGAATCTGAAGTAGACGATGTAGGCGGCAGTGAAGACGATCCCGACCAGCATGCCGGCGATGACGCCTTCGCGGTTGGCGCTCTTCACGAAAACACCGAGGATGATCGCGGGGAAGAAAGAGGCAGCAGCGAGGCCGAAGGCAAACGCCACCACCTGCGCCACGAACCCTGGGGGGTTGATACCGAAGTATCCGGCGATCAAAACCGCCACGGCCGCTGCTACGCGTGCTGCCATGAGCTCCTGGCGCTCAGTGATGGAGGGCATGAAAACGCGCTTGAGCAAGTCGTGGCTGACCGACGTGCTCACGACGAGCAACAGGCCTGCCGCGGTGGAGAGCGCCGCGGCCAACGCCCCGGCTGCCACCAGAGCGATCACCCATGCGGGTAGCGCTGCGATCTCCGGATTGGCGAGCACCATGATGTCGCGGTCGACATAGAGCTCGTTCGGACTTGCTTCGTTGGGATTATTCACCACGCGCGATCCATGAGGACCGCGTGCAGGCTCTCCATTTTCGGCCGTCGCGAAGTCAGGCTTGCCGGTCACCGCGTCACCGGCGCGGTATTGGACCTTGCCGTCGTCGTTCTTGTCGACCCAAGCCAGAAGCCCCGTGTCCTCCCAGGTTTTGAACCACTGAGGGATGGATTTTTCACCTTCGACCTTCGCATAGCTGGCCTCATTGACGGTCTCGATGAGGTTCGTTCGTGCGAAGGCTGCGACAGCCGGAGCCGTCGTGTAGAGAATCGCGATGAAGAAAAGCGCCCAGCCAGCGCTGATCCGAGCGTCGCGAACCCTCGGGACCGTATAGAACCGCACGATGACGTGAGGCAGCCCGGCCGTGCCGACCATGAGCGCGAACGTGATGCACAACACGTCGATGAGCGGCTTCTTGCCGGTGGTGTATTCCGCAAAACCGAGCTCGGCGTTCAGCTGATTCAGCTTGTCGAGCAACTTCACGTTCTCGCCGTTGGCGACCTGAGAACCGACCTCCCCGGCGAGCGCGCCACCGAAGCCGATCTGCGGAATCAGATGGTTCGTGAGCAAAATGCTGATGAAGATTGCAGGCACCAGGTAGGCGAAGATCAACACGCAATACTGAGCGGCCTGCGTGTAGGTGATGCCCTTCATCCCACCGAGCACGGCGTAGAAGAAGACGATGGCCATGCCGATCATGACTCCGATGTTGATCTCGACCTCGAGGAAGCGGCTGAAGACCACGCCGACGCCCCGCATCTGACCAGCGACGTACGTGAACGAGACGAACACTGCGCACACGACGGCCACGATACGGGCCGAGTTCGAGTAATACCGGTCGCCGACGAAGTCGGGAACCGTGAACTTGCCAAACTTTCGAAGATACGGGGCCAACAAGAGCGCAAGCAGCACGTATCCGCCAGTCCACCCCATGAGATAGACGCTGCCGTCATAGCCCATGAACGAAATCAAGCCGGCCATACTGATGAACGAGGCTGCGCTCATCCAGTCCGCGCCCGTTGCCATTCCGTTGACGACGGGATGAACGCCACGCCCTGCGATGTAGAAGTCGCCCGTGGTGCTGGCTCGCGACCAGATCGCAATCCCGATGTAGAGGGCAAAGGTGGCGCCCACGATGAGGAATGTCCAAGTCTGTACGTCCATGGTGTTCTCCTTCTGTGACTCGAACGACTAGTCCTCGTGAACGTCAAACTCTCTATCGAGCCTGTTCATCAACCATGCGTATAGGAAGATCAGGACTACGAATACGTAGATGGAACCCTGCTGTGCGAACCAGAATCCCAACGGGAAGCCGGTGCCGGGGATGGTGATGCTATTGAGCGAATCGGCCCAAAGAATCCCTGCGCCGTACGAGACGACCCACCATATCGCGAGGAACACGAACAGAAGCCGGAGGTTCCGCTTCCAGTAACGTCCCGCGTGATCCTTGGTGTGCGGTCCACGGACCTTCTTTGGCTCTGATTGAGTCGTCATCTTTCGTTCCGTTTCTCCGCCACCGGCGGCACCTCAATCCTTCTTCAAAAGCGCTTCGACCACCGTCGGGTCAGCGAGCGTAGAAATGTCTCCGAGCTGGTCGGCCTCGCCCGCCGCGATCTTCCGCAGGATGCGGCGCATGATCTTGCCGGAACGCGTCTTCGGCAGACCATGCACTACCCGCACCTCGTCGGGCGTGGCAATCGGTCCGATCACCTGCCGTACCTGCTCTTTGAGAGCGCCCTGTAGCTCGTGCGGCTCCCAGCCGGCGTCTGCGATTGGCACGACGAAGGCAAAGATGCCCTGGCCCTTGATCTCGTGTGGGCAAGGCACGACTGCAGCTTCCGCCACGGCTTGGTGCGCTACCAGCGCGCTTTCCACCTCGGCCGTACCGAGACGGTGGCCCGAGACGTTGATCACGTCGTCGACGCGACCGGTGATCCAGTAGTAGCCATCCTCGTCTCGTCGGCAGCCGTCTCCGGTGAAGTAGTACGGCGGATACTGCGAGAAGTAGGTTTCAATGAAACGCTTGTGGTTGCCGTGGATGGTGCGGGCTTGCCCGGGCCACGGTTGCTTGATGCAGAGGAACCCGCTGACGTCGTTGCCCTCGATTTCTTTGCCCTCTTGGTCGACGAGGATCGGCTCGATGCCAAATAGCGGGAGTGTCGCGGAGCCTGGCTTCGTCGGCGTGACGTTGGGCAGCGGACTGATCAAAATCCCACCGGTTTCCGTCTGCCACCAGGTGTCGACGATGGGGATCTTCCCGTTGCCGACCACCTCGCTGTACCAGCGCCAAACCTCCGGGTTGATCGGCTCGCCCACGGTTCCAAGCACGCGCAACGTCTTGCGGCTCGAGCCCTTTACCGGCTCCGAGCCCTCGCGCATGAGGGCTCGGAGCGCGGTGGGCGAGGTATAGAGAGTCGTCGCGCCGATGTCGTCGATGACTTTCCAATACCTGCTTGCGTCGGGGTATGTGGGTACCGATTCGAACATGACCGTGGTGACGCCGTTCGCCAGCGGCCCGTAGATGATGTAGCTGTGGCCGGTGATCCATCCGATGTCGGCCGCACAGAAGTGGATGTCGTCGGGTCCGATGTCGAATACGTACTTGAACGTGGATGCCGCGTACGTGAGGTAGCCGGCGGTCGTGTGCACCAGACCCTTCGGCTTTCCCGTCGAGCCCGAGGTATACAGAATGAACAGCGGGTCCTCGGAAGCCATCCACTCCGAGGGACAGGTGACGCGGTGCTCGGCCATTACTTCGTGCATCCAGAAGTCGCGCCCCTGTTGCATTTCGACTTCCGTTTCGGTGCGTTGGACGACCAGCACCTTTTCGACGACGGCCAGGCCCTCGACTGCGTCATCGGCGATGCGCTTCAGTGGAATGCGCTTGCCGCCCCGTAGTCCTTCGTTTGCCGTCACGAGCACCTTTGCTTCCGCGTCGATGATGCGGTCGCGAAGCGCGTCTGCACTGAATCCACCAAACACGATGGAATGAACGGCTCCGATGCGAGCGCAAGCAAGCATCGTGTACGCCAACTCGGGCACCATAGGCAGGTAGATGCAGACGCGGTCGCCCTTGCGAACACCGAATGATCGCAGCGTGTTGGCGACGCGCCCCACGGCAGTCTTGAGCTCGCTGAAGGAAATGTGTTGGTACTGACCGGGTTCGTCCTTGACGAAGATGATGGCCGTTTTGTCGGGGTTTTTCGCAGCGTGCCTATCGACGCAGTTCGTTGCGACGTTCAGCCGACCGCCTCCAAACCAGACGAACTCGCCCGGTCCGTCCTGTTCGAACGTTCCGTAAGGCTCGTAGAACCAGTGGAGCTCGTCTGCTTGCTCGCGCCAGAACGCGTCTCTTTCGGCGAGGCTTCGATCGTACAGGCGCTCGTACTCTTTGAGGTCGGTGATGCGTCGTCGGTTCTCTAGAGAAGGCTGTTTGAGTGTCATCGGTACACCTTACACCGTCTTGATGGTCTATTGACGCACGACTCGTACCAAAGAGCGGCCCCCCGAAACGACTCGCAAACTCGGTCTAACGCGCCGCGCCAAGCGTTACGATTCGTAGCACGTCGCTACGCTTCGAAACGTATCTGAAACGCCGACGCTATTCGGGAGGTCGTGACTCGCGGCGCGGGATACCCATGCGCTGTCGTCGCTCCCAAAGCGTCTTGCGGCTGATCCCCAACCTCTTCGCGAGCTCCGTCTCGCTGAGCTCGTGCTGATGCGACAAGACGAAGCGCCGTAGATACCCCTCGAGCGACGGATCGTCCCCTGCCGAT
>DATIUW010000340.1:0-24491 GCA_035466435.1 Polyangiales bacterium
TCTGGTCACGGAAATCGGGAAAAATTTGTCCAATGACTACGAGATGTTACGGCACCAGGAAGTTCCGCCGGGTGACGGGGGAATTGCGCTCGGTCAGGCCTTGATCGCGGACGCATTTCTGGGAGACAAAGGCTGATGCCCATAGGAGCGTTCTCATGTGCTTAGGTGTGCCAGGTAAGGTCATCGCAGTCGACCGCGAGATGCAGATTGCCACTGTCGATTTCTGGGGCGTGAAGAAACAAGTTCGTCTCGAGGTTTGCGACGCACCGGTCGATCCGGGTGATTACATTTTGAACCACGTTGGTTTTGCAATTCGCCGAATCCCACCGGAGGAGGCAGCCGAGACCTTGGCGCTGTACGACGAGCTGCTCCGTCTCGCCGATGAACAAGATCTGATGGCCGGCGACATTCGCGATGAAATCGAGGCGGCACCAGACGCGACGCGCTCGCGGAAGGAAGCGCGCGATGAAAACCACTGACGCATTCGAGCAATTGAAGTTTCGAGATCCCGAGCGCGCGAAAGGCCTTCGCGATGCGCTGCAACGGCTCGTGCAACGTGCCGATCATGCGCCGGTGTCGGTGATGCACGTCTGTGGGAGCCACGAGCAGGCGATTGCGAAGTTCGGCCTCAGAGCGGCTTTTCCCGATGAATTGCAGGTGATCATGGGCCCAGGGTGCCCCGTCTGCGTCACCGACGTCCCGGAGGTGGATGAAGCGGTCGCGCTTGCCAAGCAGGGCGTTCGCATCGCCTCGTATGGCGACATGCTTCGCGTGCCAGGCACCTCTCAATCTCTTGCGGACGCGAAGGCCGAGGGCGCCAAGGTCGACGTGGTGTACAGCGTCACGCAGGCCGTGGAGCTCGCCCGTGAGCATGACGAGGAGATCGTCTTCTTTGCGTCGGGCTTCGAGACGACCGCCGTCGCGACTGCAGCCGTCTTGGTCGATGATCCGCCGGACAACTTCTCGGTGCTCTCGGCCCACAAGTACATCCCGCCGGTCATGGAGATCGTCGCAGAGATGCCTGAGACGAAGATCGAGGGTTTCCTCGCGGCGGGTCATGCCGCGACGATCACCGGGTCGGCCGTGTTCGAGAAGTTCGTGGAGCGTCACGAGGTCCCCGTGGTGATCGCGGGCTTCGAGCCGCTCGACGTGTTGGCGGGCTTGGTCAAGCTGCTCGAGGCGATCAACAGTGGCGTTCCGCGCGTCGAAAATGCCTTTCCGCGGTGCGTGACACGCGAGGGCAACGTGCAGGCGCAGAAGCTTCTTTGGCGGGTGTTCCGGCCCACTGGCGGCCGCTGGCGGGGCATCGCGCACGTTCCGAACGGCAATCTCCGGCTGCGCGACGAGTTCGCGCGCTACGATACACGCAAGCGCTTCACGATCGATCTGTCCTCGCTCTGGAGCTACGCGCCTCCCAAGTTGGTTCAGCAATGCCAGTGCGGCGACATCATGGCAGGCATCGCGTCCCCCTCCGACTGCCAGCTCTTCGGCAAGGAGTGCACGCCGGATAGCCCGGTGGGTGCTTGCATGGTGAGCGCCGAAGGCACGTGTAAGATCTGGCATCAGTATGGCGGACGCCCGGATCTCCGTACGATGAAACGAGGCGCCGCATGACGCGGAACGTCCGCTTCGTCGAGGATCGAATCACGCTGAAGTACGGTACGGGTGGCGGCGCGATGCGCGCGCTGATCGAGCAGGTCTTCGCACGAGGCTTCGGTGACGTCGGCCGTGAGGGCATCGGGCTTTCGGCGATGGACGACGGCGCTGCGATCTGGCTTGGAGACCAGTACTTGGTGATCACGACGGACTCGCACGTCGTTCAGCCGATCGAGTTTCCTGGCGGCGACATCGGAAGGCTGGCCGTGTGCGGAACCATCAATGATCTCGCGATGATGGGAGCAACTCAGCCGCTCGGGTTGACCTGCGCGGCGATCATCGAAGACGGCTTTGCGCGCGACGACTTGAAGCGGATCTGGGACTCGATTCGTGCTGCCTGCGAGGAGGCCGGAACGACGATCGTCACCGGCGACACCAAAGTGATGGGCCACGGCGAGATCGACGGGTTGGTCCTGAACACGACGGGCATTGCACTCACCAAGCGCGTGGTCTCTGATGCCGGTCTTCGACCGGGCGACAGAATCTTGGTGACCGGCACCATGGGCGATCATGGGCTCGCGATCATGGCGACTCGCAACGAGCTCGCGCTAGAGACGCAACTCGAATCCGACGTGGCCCCAGTCCACACGTTGGTGCATCGCGCACTCGAGGTGGGTGGCGATGCCGTCGTTGCGCTGAAGGATCCGACGCGGGGGGGCTTGTCGAGCGCACTGCACGAGATGGCAGAAAAGAGCGGCGTCGGCATCATCCTCGACGAGCAGGCCATCCCGCTTCGCGACGAAGTTCGTGCAGTGGGGGAGCTCTTGGGGATCGACCCGCTCGTCTCGGCAAACGAGGGCAAAGCAGTCTTCGGTGTCGGTCCTGAGGCAGCCGCCTCCGTGCTGGACGCGATCCGGTCTCATCCGTTGGGCCGGAACGCTGCAATTGTGGGCGAATGCGTGACGGAGCGGCCGGGCTTCGTGGTGCTGGATACCGGCTTTGGAAGCCGACTCTTGGCGGAGGCCGAGGGTGAGCTCTTGCCGAGGATCTGCTGACCATGGGCGCGATGCGGCACATTCGGATCGATCGGGAGGGAGCCGTCGGCATCCTCACCATCGCACGCCGCGAGCGCCTCAACTCGCTGGACGTCGAGACGGCTCAGGACTTTCGCCGGGCGGGGCTCCAGCTTGCACGTGATCGCGACGTGCGCGCGGTCCTGATTCGCGGAGAAGGCGGCGTCTTCTGCAGTGGCGCAGACTTGAAGTACATCCGGGATGGAGGCGATCGTGATGATCTCGGATATCTGCAACCAGCAACGCGCAAGCCAGACGAAGGCTACGGAGAGATCTTCAAACAGATCCTCGAGTACATCCACAGCACGATCTCCGAGATCCGACGTGCACCGAAGCCCTTCATCGCAGCAGTAGACGGGCCGGCGGCCGCGGGCGGATTTGGCATTGCGATGAGCTGCGACCTCGTCATCGCTTCCGAACGAGCGTGGTTCGAGTGGGCCTATTTCAAGACCGGCTTGACGGGCGCCGAGAGCTCGACCTTCTTTCTGCCGCGCCTGGTCGGTCTTCGAAAGGCGCTCGAGCTGGTGCTCCTCAACCCTCGTCTGAGCGCGCGAGACGCCCTCGAATGGGGCCTGATCAACCGGGTTTTCCCGAATGATTCCATAGACTTGGAAGCAAGAAAAATCGCCGCTGCGCTCGCCGAGGCGCCGACGTCGGCGGTGGGCGTGGCCAAGAGCCTGCTGAATCAGGCCGCCGGGATGGACCGGCTCGACGTGCACCTCGACGCAGAGCTCACGGAGCTCGCGCGCATTGCCGATGGCCCCAACTTCGCGGAAGGGCTCACCGCCTTCTTCGACAAACGCAAGGCGGAATTCGAAAGCGAGTGACAGCCATGCACGAGTACTCCATCGTCGCCTCTTTGATCGACCGCGTGCAGCAGGAAGCATTGGCACACGGTGGTACGCGTGTGCACCGTCTGCACGTGAAGATCGGCGAGCTGGCCGGCGTGGAGATCGATTTGCTGAAGACCGCGTTCGACACGTTTCGCGAGAAGACGATCTGTGATGGTGCGGAGCTCGCGATCGACACGGTGTCTGCGACGTGGGCATGTCCCACGTGCGAACGCAGCGTTGCAAAGGGAGCGATCTTGCGATGCGATGCATGTGGTCAGCCGGCTCGCATGATTCACGGAGACGAAATCATCTTGGAGCGGATTGAAATGGAGGCCCCCAATGTGTGAAACCTGCGGCTGCGGCGACCCAGAGATCGTGCCGATCGAGGTCCAGCAACGCATTCTGTCGGACAACGATGCGCAAGCGGCTCATAACCGTAGTCATTTCGAGCATTCAGGCGTGCTTGCCATCAATCTCATGGGGTCGCCCGGTGCGGGGAAGACGGCCGTGCTCGAGGCGACGGCCAAGGCCGCTGCAGGGCGCCTCGGGCTAGGCGCCGTGAGCGGGGATCTCGCCACAGAGCGCGACGCTGACCGACTGAATGCATCGGGGATCGTTTCCTCGACGATCACCACGGGCTCGGCCTGCCACCTCGATGCGCGACTCGTACACCATGCGCTTCATCATTTCCCCTCGAACGAGAGTGACATCTTCTTCATCGAGAACGTGGGCAACCTGGTGTGCCCCGCGATCTACGATCTGGGGCAGGCTGCCAACGTCGTTGCGCTGTCCGTCACGGAAGGCGAGGACAAGCCTCTCAAGTATCCCGTCATGTTCCAGAAGGCCGATCTCGTGTTGCTCACCAAGGTCGATCTGATTCCGCATCTCGACTTCGACGTCGCGGCCGTAGAGGACGCTTTGTCGCGAGTCATGCCGGAGGCGAGGATGATTAAGGTTTCTGCGCGGACCGGCGAAGGCATCGACGCGTGGTTGCAGTGGCTCGAAGAGCGCCGCCCTCCGAGGACCGGCCACCGCGCACACGATCACCATCATCCTCACGGCCACGAGCACCCCGACGAACATCCACAGGAGCGTCAGCATGAGCCATAGTAGTCTTTTCGCATCGCTCGCCCTGGCGGCCATCACCGTGGGATCGTCGCATTCTTTGGCCCCCGGCCACTGGGTCCCGATCGCTGCAGTGGCCCGCGCCCGCAACTGATCGCGAGCTCGCACCGCTCGTGTTTCGTTCCTCTGCGGTCTCGGGCACGTCACCGTGTCGGTCTTGCTCGGATGGCTCGCCTTGATGTTTGGCGCACAGCTCTTCGAGTCGCTTGAAGAGCCGGGGCTGGATCAAAGCCCAGCGATGAAGTGTCCGTAGGCCCAGGTCGCCGGCGCGGTGAACGCCAACGCATCGGCCCGATCCAGAATGCCGCCGTGACCTGGGAGGATTCCGCCGCTGTCCTTCACGCCGCTGCTTCGCTTGAGGACCGATACGAACAGATCTCCGGCCTGCCCCGCGGCGCCGGCCAAAATTCCAAGCGAAATGCCATCGACCACGCCCATCCCGGGCAGGAAGTAGCTCATGATCACGGCGCCGACCACCGAGGCCGCGAGGCCGGCGCCCGACCCTTCCAAGGTCTTCTTCGGCGAGATCCTCGGAGACAGCTTGGTCGTTCCAAATTTACGGCCGACGAAGTAGGCGGCCGTGTCGCTGCCCCAGGCGAGGACCATCGTCAGCAGCACCCAAGCTCCCGTCGGGTCGAAGTCGCGAACCAGCGCAACGGCCGAGAGCGCACCGCCCACGTAGAGCGGCGTACCCAACAACCAGCCGACACGAACGCTCGCATCCTCGAGTGGATCTTCTTGCAGAAGGCTCCACACCATCGCGCCCAAAATGATGATGAGGACCGCGCCATACATCGCGCCCACGCTCGGGATCAAGATGATCGAAGATGCAAAGAGGAATGAGCTAATCGCACCCCAAGCTCGCATCGCGCGCGACGACGGAACCTTCATCGCCATCAGCTCGTAGCCGCCAATTGCGATCGCTCCCAAGATGAAGAAATGCCAAAGCCGATGCGGTCCCGCAAACATCATCCACAAGATGATCGGAATCAGAGGGATGACCGTTACGACACGAAGGGCCGTCCCGCTCAATCGTTTCTTCGCGGCAGGTTGCTCGGATGCATCGTTCATATCGCACGCTCCAACTCGTCGCGTGATTCGTTCGGTTCGGCGGCCTGCTCCGTGCCCGGAACGAGCCCGAAACGGCGCTCTCGCTCCTGGTAGGCTCGTATCGCGGAATATAGCGAATTTGTAGAGAAATCCGGCCAGAGCTCGTCGGTGAAATAGAACTCGGCGTATGCCGATCCCCAGAGCAAGAAGTTACTGATTCGCTGCTCTCCACCAGTTCGGATCAGCAAGTCGACCGGACCGCATTGCATCGATGGCAACGAGGCTTCGAGCGCGGCTTGATCGATGTCTTCGGGTTGGAGCGAGCCTTCTCCCACGCGTCGCGCAAGAGCGCGCGCGGCATCGATCAATTCTTCGCGACCTCCATAAGAGAGCGCAAGCGTCATCGTCATGCCGTTGAAAGATGCCGTCGTATTCGTGAGCGCGTTTAACTTGGACTGCGCGCGTGAAGGCAACTTGTGAAGACGCCCGATCGCATTCAATCGAATCTCGTTGTCGATCAGCTCGTCGCGTTCGGAGACGAGACAATCGCACAACAGATCCACGAGCGCATTGATCTCGGCTTGTGGTCGATCCCAGTTCTGCTCGCTGAATGCATAAAGCGTGAGCGCGGGAATTCCGAGGCGTCGGGCAGCGCGCATCGTAGCGCGCACCGCATCAGCCCCTCGCTCGTGTCCCGCCGTGCGCGGCTTGCCTCGGGCTTGGGCCCAGCGGCCGTTGCCGTCCATGATGATCGCGACATGTTGCGGAAGCCGACTGACATCGACCAAACCCATGGCGAGCGAGTATCATGTGGCTCCGAGCGCAGCAAGAACGAGGGAATCGAACCGAGAGGTGCGGGGTTGGCTGGTTTATGCATTTGAGATGTCGAAAGCGTCATGAAAACGAGTTAAGTATGCCTAGTTTGGCAACAGAGGCGCGGGAAATTTGCATTGAAACGCCGCGCCTGATGGTTATGTTGCAGCGCCATGGCTGACCGCGACTTCTACAAGACGCTGGGGGTGTCGCGGGATGCGAGCCCGGAAGACATCAAGAAGGCGTATCGCCGTCTTGCAAGGGAGCTGCATCCGGATCGAAACCCGGAAGACGCGCAAGCCGAGGAACGGTTCAAGGATGTGTCGACCGCCTACGCGGTTCTGTCCGACCCCGACAAGCGCAAGCTCTATGACGAGTTTGGCGAGGTGGGCTTGCGCGAAGGGTTTGATCCCGACGCGTATAGGACGGCGACCCAGGGCTTTGGTGGGGCTGGTGGAGTCGACTTCGGCGATCTCTTTGGCGCCGCGGCAAGGGGAAGGGGACGCGGGGGCGCGACCCAGTTCGAGTTCAACCTGGAGGACCTCTTCGGGATGGGCGGGCCCGGGCCGGGCGCCTACGCACGAGCGCCACGGCGGGGGGCGGACCTCGAGTCCGAGATCACCGTCGATTTTCGCGATGCGGTGCTGGGCGCCACCAAGGAGCTGAACCTGCGATCGACCGAGGGCGAGCGGACGTTGAAAGTGCGTATACCCCCCGGGGTCCACAACGAGGGCAAGATCCGGCTCCGAGGACAAGGCGGGCAAGGAGCGCAGGGAGGCCCGCCGGGGGATCTGGTGCTGACGGTCCGTGTGCGAAAGCACCCATACTTCTCGATGAAGGGGAAGCAGCTCCACGTGAAGGTGCCGGTCACGCCGCTCGAGGCCTATTCAGGTGCCAAGGTGAGCGTCCCGACGCCGGAGGGAAACGTCCAGCTCACCGTGCCCGCCGGTTCCCAGAACGGCACCAAGTTGCGGCTCCGGGGCAAAGGTGTGGCCCCGAAGGGGAAGCCTAGGGGGGATTTGATCGCCCACATCGAGGTGGTGCTGCCGAAGGGTCGGTCCGAGGCCGTTGAAGACGCCCTCAAGACGGTCGAGGAAGCGTTTGATGGGGATCCGAGGGAAGGCTTGGTGCTTTGACCCTGTTTCACGTGAAACAGCTCGGGCTGAGTGTTTCACGTGCAACACTGGGATCCTGTTGACCCTTCGATACGCTGGGCTTAGATGCGCCTCATGGCCTTTCAGCGGCAAATCCGAGAAGCTCTCGCAGAGCTGGAGGCTGCGGGTCTGCGCCGAAGCCCCGTCCGCATCTCGGGCCCCCAGGGTCCGGAGGTCCTGATAGACGGGCGCCCCGTGCTCTGTCTTTGCTCGAATAACTATCTCGGCCTCGCGTCCCATCCCGCCTTGACCGCCGCTGCGCGTGAGGCGGCGTTGCAGGAAGGTCTCGGATCGGCCGCCTCCCGCCTGGTCACGGGGACGATGGATGCCCACCGGGAAGCGGAGAGCGCATTGGCCGACTTCGTCGGTGCCCCCGCAGCGGCCTTATTCTCGAGCGGATACGATGCGAACGTCGGGACGATCCAGGCGCTCGTAGGCCCGGGCGACGTGGTCTTCAGCGACGCCCTGAATCATGCGAGCCTCATCGACGGCTGCCGGCTCTCGCGAGCCGAGGTTCACGTCTATTCGCATCGCGACCCCGGACACCTCGAGACCCTGCTGAGACGTCATCGTCCCAAAGCCAAGAAGGCCCTCCTCATCACGGACTCGCTCTTCTCCATGGACGGCGTCGCCGCCCCCTTACAGGAGCTTGCCGAGCTGGCCGCGGCATTCGAAGCGGGACTGCTGGTGGATGAGGCACATGCCCTCGGTGTCATGGGACCATCAGGACGCGGCCTTTCCGCCGCGTACGGTCTCGAGCCCGACGCCCGAATAGGCACTCTCGGCAAGTCCTTCGGCGCGGCCGGCGCGTTCGTGGCAGGCAGCGAAACGCTCGTCTCGCTGATCCGAAATCGGGCCCGTAGCTTCGTGTTCTCGACCGCGCCGCCGCCCATCATTGCCCGGGCGGCCTTAGCCGCGCTGACGCTGGTACGAGAAGCGGACGAGGCGAGACGCTCTTTGCTCGGGCATGCCAACCGTCTTCGGACAGCCCTTCGAGCACTCGGCTTCGAGGTGCCGACAGGCGAAAGCCAGATCGTCCCGGTGCTCGTGGGCGCCAATGACCGAGTCATGCGCCTCTCCGCCAAGCTGCTCGAGCGAGGCGTATTCGTCCAGGGTATCCGACCGCCCACGGTGCCCTCGGGAACCGCCAGGCTGAGGGTCACTCCGATGGCCACGCACCAGCCAGCCCAGATCGACCGCGCGATCGAGGCGTTCGCTTCGGTGGCCAACGAAGAACGGGAGGTGAGCTCATGAAGGGTGCATTCGTCACAGCCACAGGCACAGGAGTCGGCAAGACTTGGATCGCCACGGCTCTTGCCACGGCCTGTGTCGACCGCGGAAAGCACGTGGCTGCGATCAAGCCGATCGAGACCGGCGTCGATCCAGAGCCCCTCGACGCGCTCGCTTTGGCCCGCGCCAGCGGCGACGAATCTCTCGCTACGGCCGTTGGCTTGTACCGGGCCAAAGAACCTCTTGCGCCTTACGCAATCGAGAAGCGTGGCGGTCCGGCGGTCGGTTCACTCCGCGCGCTCGCCAAGCGTATTCGAGAGCTCAGTGCGGGCTCGGACTACCTCATCGTCGAGGGCGCCGGCGGTGTATTGGTGCCCCTCGATCGCGAGCACACGATCGCGGATCTCGCTGCAGAGCTCGACCTTCAGACCGTCCTGGTAGCCCGCGACGCCCTCGGCGTGCTTTCCTACACGCTCACGGCCGTGGAGGCCCTGCGCAAACGCAACGTCTCGGTGCGGGCCATCGTCCTCAATCACGTCGAGCGCGACCATGAAGACGACCTCAGCCGTCGCTCCAACGCCGAGGTGCTGACGGACTACCTGCCGAGGATTCCGGTGCTTCGTAGCCCGAAGGTGCAGAGCCCCTCCGGCCTGGCAACCACCGCCTCGCAGCTGCTCAACATATTGAAAATATAGGACTTTTCGTCATTGCAGAAGTGTCCTAATCGATTCTGCCTCAAAAGGTCCCCGACACGCGCACCCCGGTCGGCGTGATCGACACGCGCGTCGTACGCGCGCTCTTCTGGCGCTTGGCGCTGACGGAAAGCCAGGCCGCGCTTCCGGCCAGGGCCGCCACGCCGAGCCCTCCATACACCCAAGTCCATGCCGTCGCCGAATGCTCCGCGACGCAGCGCCCCTCGATCTCTCGGGTGCACGATCCATCCCTCGCGAGCCCGATGCCCATCGCCGCCACGCCGGCTGCACCTGCCGCCGCGAGCGCGCTCGATCCTGCGATCGCCGAGGTCTTGATCCTGGCGCCGTCCGCGGTTGCAGTCGCGGCTCCTGCGGGCTCGTATCGCATCGCGGCTTCTTCGAGCGCGCGTTTGGTGGCGTCGCGCTCTTCGATCGATCGACGGAGCGCGGCGATGCGTTCGCGCACCTCGGCCTCCCGCGCGGGCTCCTCGGTTTCCTCTAGATACCGTTCGAATGCTTCGAGGGCTTCTTCTTCCCGCTGAAGTCGATCCGCCGCCACGCCGATGTTGTACTGAAGCTCGCTGCGCTGACTCAACCGGTACGCGTGCTGGAAAAAGACGAGCGCGCCCTCGTAGTCCGCCTGCTCGAACGCGGCGCGTCCACGCTCGAAATACTGCCTGGCTGCCGCGTCCTCTGGTGATGCCTGCGCGCGTGCCGGGACCGCGACCAGCATCGCCAACAGCCAAACACCGATGTGAAGCCGACCGGCCGAAATCCCCCGCCTCTTTCCCATGTATCCAAGGTAGAGGGGTGGAGCCCATCCCGGCAAGCCAGGACACCGCACGCGTTTTCAGGTATCGCGGTCCTACCGGCGCGTTCGAGTTGCACGCGCAAGCGGCGAAGCTATACGAATCGCCGACTTTCGGGGTTGTAGCTCAGTTGGGAGAGCGCCGCGTTCGCAATGCGGAGGTCAGGGGTTCGATTCCCCTCAGCTCCACCGGTTTCTTCGGGGTTTGCGTCCCCAGCCCGCAGCGAGTTGCGCGGGTTCAAAGCGCGGCTAGGCTGGCGCGCCTATGGCTCGCGTAATCAATTTCAACGCGGGGCCTGCAACGCTTCCGTTGTCAGTCCTCGAGCAAGCGCAAAAAGAATTTCTCGACTTCGAGGGCACGGGCATGTCCCTGCTCGAGCACAGCCATCGCGGTGCTACCTATGCGAAGGTCCACGAGGAGACGAAGTCTCTCCTTCGTGAGCTTCTCGACATCCCGGACACGCACGAGGTGTTGTTCATGCAGGGCGGCGCGTCCGGACAGTTCGCGCTGATCCCGATGAACCTGCGCGGCTCTGGCGAGTCCGCGGACTACATCATGACCGGCGCGTGGAGCGACAAAGCACTCTCCGAGGCCAAGATCACCGGCGAGGCGCGCGAAGCAGGAACCGGCAAAGTCGACGGCCAGTACATCCGAGTGCCAAAGCAATCCGAGCTCGCCCTCGATCGAACTGCCGCGTACGTGCATTTCACGAGCAACAACACGATCATGGGAACACAGTTCCACGACTACCCCGACAGCGGTGACGTGCCGCTCGTGGCCGACATGTCGAGCGACATTCTGTGGCGCCCCATCGACGTGTCGAAGTTCGGCCTGATCTACGCGGGTGCGCAAAAGAACCTGGGGCCCGCGGGGATCACCGTGCTGATCCTTCGCAAGGATCTAGCGGAGCGGAGCCCGAAGACACTTCCGAAAATCTTCCGGTACAAGACGCTGCTCGACAACGATTCCTTGCAGAACACCATCCCGACCTTTCCGGTCTACATGGTTCGCAACGTGCTTCGGTGGGTACGCGACCAGGGCGGCGCCGCAGCCATGGAGAAGCGCAACCGACAGAAGGCCGGCGCCATCTACGGGATGATCGACGAAAACCCCGATTTCTTCCGATGCCCGGTCGAAGTGGAATCGCGCTCGATGATGACCCCAGTGTTCCGGCTTCCCTCCGAGGAGCTCGAAAAGAAGCTCATCGCGGAGGCTGCTGCCGCCGGCATGGTCGGCATCAAGGGCCATCGTTCCGTGGGCGGGATCCGCACCTCGATCTACAACGCGATGGAGCCCGCAGAGGTCGAGAAGTTCGTGGAGCTCGCCCGCACGTTCGCCAAGAAAAACGGCTGAAAAGCCGCGTCACGACGGGGCGTCGTGGTTGGCGCCATCGTGCGCCGTCACTCGGCGTAGGTGTCGTAGAGGTAGCTCCGGATCTCGGCGGATTCGAACATCTGAACGCCGGTGTTCGGATCGACGAGATACGGCACCTGCATCTTGCCGGATATCGCAACGAACGCGGCTCGATCGGGGCTTCGTCGCGGGACGTTTCGGAGCTGATAGGGCAGCTCGAGCTCGCAGAGCGCTTCTCTCGCGATCCGGCAAAAGGGCGAGCCTTCGTAGGAATACAACACCAAGAGCTCTTCGGGACGGCGCGACCGAACCGCATGCCCTCCTCGATGCGGCCGAAATCCGGAGGCCAGCATCGACGTGGACACGGCAAAGGCGCGTTGACGCAAGAACCAGGGAACCTGGCCGTCACCATACTCGCGAAACAGATATGCGGCGATGTCCGCCGACTCGTACATCGAGACACCCGTGTTTGGATCTCGCAAAAACGGAAACAGCAAGCGGCCGCCATCCGCTTCGACTGCCGGACGGAATCGGGTTCCGCCTTTGGGACAAGGATAAATCAAGGGATCGAGGCTCAGGGCCGACAAGGCTTCGCGTGCGATTCGGCAGTACGGACAGAGCTCGAATTCGTAAAGCGCGAGCGGTTTCTCGGGAACCCTGAGGCGCGCATGATGGTGGTTGCCGAAGTTGGGGCGAGCTGCGCTTCCGGCGGTCGCGGTGGTGACATCCCAGAGTCGGGCGAGGTCCATCGCCCGTCTTTAGAGGGACTCTTCCCTTTTTCAAGCTAACCTCTCTCGATGGCCCGACAACTCGAGCTCGTCACGGATCTGCAGCCAAAAGGCGATCAGCCGGCTGCGATTGCCGAGCTTTTGGAGGGTCTCCGGCGCGACGACCGGCACCAGGTTCTTCTCGGCATCACGGGAAGCGGCAAGACCTTCACGATCGCGAACGTCATCGCCACCTGCAAACGGCCCACGCTGATCATCGCGCCCAACAAGACCCTGGCCGCGCAGCTCTACGGCGAGATGCGCGAGCTCTTTCCGAACAACGCGGTCGAGTACTTCGTCAGCTACTACGACTACTATCAGCCCGAGGCGTACATCCCGTCGAGCGACACGTACATCGAAAAGGACGCCATCATCAACGACAAAGTCGATCGCATGCGCCACAGCGCAACGCGTTCGCTTCTCGCCAGACGCGACGTGATCATCGTCGCCAGTGTCTCGTGCATCTACGGCATCGGATCTTCGGAGTGGTACCAGGAGATGCTGATCAATCTCGAGGTGGGCCAGGAGTACCGACGGGACCGTCTGCTGCGTCGTCTGGTGGACATTCAGTATCAGCGCAACGACATCGACTTTCATCGTGGAACGTTTCGTGTCCGCGGCGACGTCGTCGAGATCTTCCCGGCACACTCGGAGAACCTCGCGGTGCGCATCGAATTCTGGGGAGACGAGATCGAGCGCATCGTCGAGATCGACCCGATGAGAGGGAAAGTGCTCGAAGAGCTCGAGCAGTATGGCGTCTATCCAGGCAGTCACTACGTCACCCCAGACGAGCACCGCAAGCGGGCGATCGAGTCGATTCGCGACGAGCTTCGGGAATGGTTGCCCAAGCTCGAATCCCAAGGAAAATTGCTGGAAAAGCAGCGACTCGAGCAGCGCACGATGTACGACCTCGAGATGCTGGAGCAAATGGGTTTTTGCCACGGCATCGAGAACTACAGCCGACACTTGTCCGGTCGAAAAGAAGGCGAGCCCCCTCCGACTTTGCTCGACTACTTTCCCGACGACTTCTTGGTCGTGCTGGACGAGTCCCACATCACCGTGCCGCAGCTCGGCGCGATGTATCGGGGCGATCGCTCGCGCAAGGAGACACTCGTCGAGCATGGCTTCCGATTGCCCAGCGCGCTCGACAACCGTCCGTTGCGTTTCTCCGAGTGGCAGGAACGCGTGGGTCAGGTGATTCACGTCAGCGCGACGCCTGGGGACTGGGAGATCGAGCAGACTGGCGGCGCGATCATCGAGCAGGTAATCCGTCCTACTGGTCTGCTCGATCCCAAAGTACACGTGCGGCCGACCAAGCATCAGGTCGACGATCTGCTCGGAGAAATTCGCGCGCGCGTCGGGCGCGACGAGCGTGTGCTGATCACGACGTTGACCAAGCGAATGGCCGAGGATCTGACGGAGTACTACGCCGAGCTCGGTGTTCGCGTGCGGTACCTTCACAGCGACATCGACACTCTGGAACGTATTGATATTCTTAGAGATTTGCGGCGTGGCGAATTCGACGTGCTCGTCGGCATCAACCTGCTGCGCGAGGGGCTGGATCTGCCGGAAGTATCGCTCGTCGGGATTCTCGACGCGGACAAAGAAGGCTTTCTTCGCTCACCTCGATCACTGATTCAAACGATCGGTCGTGCGGCACGAAATGCTGGCGGCGAGGTGATCATGTATGCCGATCGCATCACCGTCGCGATGCGTTTTGCCATCGAAGAGACCGAGCGTCGCAGAGAGCGTCAGAAGGAGTACAACGAGGCGCATGGGATCACGCCGCAAACGGTCAAGAAGGCCGTGATCGAAATGGATCGGTCGACCGGCGCAGGCGACTATGTCGTCATCCCGGTGCTCAAGAAGTCCGAAGCAGCGAGCGAGCTGGCGGACATCCCATCGCGCATCGAGGAGCTTCGAAGCGAGATGTTGCTCGCCGCGGAGCAGCTCGACTTCGAGAAAGCCGCTGCGCTCCGCGACCAGATCAACACGCTCCAACAGGCCAACGCCGGTAAATCAGGCCGTTCCTCGGGCGAAGATCGCAGCGACTCGTCCTCCCGTGCCGCGTCGCGACCCAGCCGGCGAAAACGTCAATGATCGGACGCTGCGATCTTTACGTCAGAAGCTTCGTGATTCCAAGCACTTGTGGTGATGGAGAGTGTCCCGATCTTCAGCGATACGGCGTGGAGGAGGTGGCGGTCGGGGTGGTCCAGGCGAGGTCCGCCGTACAGTGTGTCGCCGAGTAGGGGATGGCCGATCGAGGCGAGGTGAACGCGGATCTGGTGGCGGCGTGCGTGGTTGGCGCGAACTTCGACGAGCGAGCCGTGCGGAGCGGGTTTGCTGCTGATGACTTCGGTTCGTGCGGGCCGCGCACGGAGACGCTTCGCCTCGCGTTCGTCGGTGCACGCGCGCACCTTGCGGCTGTCGCGGGGATCGCTTGCAATCGGTATTTCGATGATCGAGGGAGCGGAAACGACACCTACGCAACGGGCGAGGTAGCGCTTCTCGATTCTCCCGGCGCGCAGGTCCTCGCGCAGCGCTCGGAACGCCTCGGCAGTCCGCGCCGCAAGCATCACGCCCGAGGTGTCCGTGTCGAGCCGGTGTACGATTCCCGGTTCGCGTCTACGGTAGCCGACCCCGCGCATCTCCGGATAGCGTGCGACGAGCGCGCCTGCGAGCGTGCCACGCTCCCCTTCTTCGAGCGGATGGCTCGGCACCCCGGCCGGCTTGTCGACCACGACGAAGGATTCGGTTTCGAGCAGTATCTCGAGCGGGAGCTCGGGGTCGGGTGTGGCATGAAAATCGGCCGGCCCGGGCAGCAGGTCGAGCGTGACCCGGTCGCCCTCCTGCAAGAGGTAGCTCTTTTTGACCAACCGCCCGCCGACCCGGACCCGCCCTGCCTCGAGCAGCGCCCGAGCGCGCCCTCGGCTGAGCCCTGGGACGCGACGGGCTAGGACCACGTCGAGTCGCTCCCCTGCGTCACCGTCTGAGACCTCGAGCTCGAAGGCCGGCATCTCGCTTCCCTCGCATAGTCCTGGGTTCTTTTCCATGCTGTTGCGCCGTTAGACGGCCCGTCTACACTGCCGCAAATCCGTGAACAAGCGTGACTACTACGTGATACTCGAGGTCAGTCGCACCGCGTCGTCCGACGAGATCAAACAAGCGTATCGTGCGCTGGCCATGAAGTACCATCCGGACCGGAATCCGGATGATCCCACCGCCGAAGACCTCTTCAAGGAGGCGAGTGAGGCGTACGCGGTTCTGAGCGATGCCGGCCGACGCGCGCAGTACGACCGGTATGGGCACGCGGCCTTCCAGAGCGGAGGAGCTGGCTTCGAGCCCGGTGACTTCGGCGCGGTCAGCGACATTTTGGAGGGACTGTTCGGCGAGGTGTTCAGCGGCAGCCGACGCAAGCGCCGTACAGGCCGCGATCTCACATACGACTTGGAGATCTCCTTCGTGGAGGCCGCCCTCGGGACCGAAAAGACGATCGACGTGAATCGGCCCGCCCCGTGCGCAACCTGTGCTGGCTCGGGCGCAAAGCCAGGAACGCCAGTCCACAAGTGCAACGTCTGTCAGGGCCGGGGCCAAGTGAAGTATCAGCGCGGTCTCTTCGCCGCCGCGCGCCCGTGCCATGCATGCCGCGGCACGGGCAACAAGATCCCGACACCATGTGACGACTGCAACGGCAGCGGGAGCAAGCTGCGCGCAGAGGCGATGACGGTGAAGATTCCCGCGGGCGTGCAAGACGGAGCGGTTCGCACGGTGCGTGGCGCAGGGGAGGCCAGCGCCAGCGGAAACGGCGACCTGCACATCAACATCAAGGTCAAAGACCACTCCCTGTTCACGCGCGAAGGCGCCGACATCCTGATCTCGATTCCGATTTCCTATCCGCAGGCCGTCCTCGGTGCGAGCATCGACGTCCCCACGCTCGAGGGCAAGGTCGTCATGAAAGTGCCGCCGGGTACGCAGTCCGGAAAGATGTTCAGGCTCCGTGGCAAAGGAATTCCGGTCTATGGAGGCTACGGCAAGGGCGATCAGCTCGTCACCGTCGTGGTCGAGGTGCCGCAGCAGGTGAGCCGGCGCCAGCGGAAGTTGATCACCGAGCTCGCCCACGAGATCGGCGACGATGCCCACCCACAACAGGCGAGCTTTCTGCAGAAGCTGCGTGGTCTCTTCGAGTCGTGAAGATCGCTTGCGCATGCCGCCGGCCTTGCCAAGGTACGCCCATGCGCACCGCAGCCGTTTTCATGTTGGCCGGGGCATTCCTCGTCGGATGTCCCAAGAGTGAAGAAGCACAGACCAAGAGCGGAGGCGAGCAAGCGCCCGCTCCGACCGAGGAGAAGCAAGTGAGCGAAGGCAAGACACGCGCGCCGGACCGGTACACGGTCGAGCTCGACACGACCAAAGGCGCGATCGTGATCGACGTACATCGTGAATGGGCGCCTCATGGAGCCGATCGATTCTACGAGCTGGTGCAGAACGGCTACTACACCGACGTGGCGTTCTTCCGGGTGATCGGGGGCTTCATGGCCCAGGTGGGGATCAGTGGCGATCCTGCTCTGAACGTACAATGGCGACAGAAGACCATCCCCGATGATCCGGTGAAGGCGAGCAACACGCGTGGCACCGTCACGTTCGCGACCTCCGGGCCGGACTCACGCACGACCCAGTTCTTCATCAACTTCGCCGACAACTCTCGGCTCGACGACATGGGCTTCGCCCCGTTCGGCAAGGTTCAGGACATGGCGCCGGTGGATGCTCTCTACGACGGCTACGGAGAAGGCGCGCCCCGGGGCCGTGGTCCTTCGCAGGGCCTCCTTCAGACCCAGGGCAACACATACCTCCGAGAGAGCTTCCCGAAGCTCGATTACATCAAGAGCGCCAAGATCCTCGAGTGAGGCGGCCGGCCTCGACGTGGAAGTCGACTCTGTCTTCCTCCAGCAGGATGAACTCGGGGTGGGTCGTGGTCAGAAACACCTGACCCCCGGCCTGACTCAACACCTCGAAAAATCTACGGTTTCGGCTTCGATCGAGCTCGCTCGAGACGTCGTCCAACAACAAGATCGGCACTCGGCCCGTCCGTTCGGCCAGTAGGTCCAACTCCGCCGTCTTGAGCGCGAGCACGATGGTGCGGTGCTGCCCCTGCGAGCCATGATGGCGCGCGCCGACTCCATGCAGCCGCAACTCCAAATCGTCCCCATGTGGCCCATCCGCGGTGAACTTGCGGGCACGGTCCTTTTCGAACGAGCGCTCGAGGGCTTCGAGGATGGCAGCCTCCGAAGGCTCGACGCGCGGCACGTACCGTACGGTCAGCGGAGTATCGCCCGCGAACACATCCGAGAACGCCCTGACCACCCTCGGACCGAGATCCTCGATCAAGCGCCGCCGCGCCTGCCCGACCACCGCCCCGCTCCTGGCGAGGATCGTATCGTAGGCGCGGATCGACCGTCGATCGCTCCGCTCGTCCTTGAGCAGACGGTTACGGCTTCGCAGGGCCTTCTCGTAGCTCGCCAGCGTGCTGGCGTAGATGGGATCCATCTGTTCGAGCATCCGGTCGACGAAGGCCCGTCGTTTGTCTGCCGCGCCGGCGGCCAGAACGAGGTCTCCCGGATGGAAAAGTACCATCCGCACCGTCTGATACCAGGCTCCCGTCGAACGCGGCCGTTTGCCATCGAGCTGCAGTCGGCGCCGCTGCGTGCGAGCGATGTCGACTCGGAGCTTGTGCGGCGCCGGACCTCCCGCGAGCGTCGCTTCGAGGGAGGCTTGGTCGGCGCCGAGCGCTATGACGTCGTCCGTCTTTGCACCGCGAAAGCTCTTGAGCGCGCCGAGATAGTAGATCGCTTCGAGTAGGCTCGATTTGCCCGCACCGTTGTCCCCGTGGATCACGTTGAAGTGAGGGCCCGGATCGAACCTGAGAGGCTCTAGATTACGAAACCCCCGCGCGGCGAGAGTGGTGACCCGGCTGGGGCTCTCCGACGACAACGCCCGGCCCTAGATGCGCATGGGCATGATCACGCCGATGAACTCCGCATCGTCTCCGACCGGTTTGATCACGCCAGGGTCGCGCTCCCCGCTGAGCTCGAGCGCCACCTCGTCATGGGGAAGAGCGCTGAGCGCATCGAGGAGGTACCTCGCGTTGAATCCGATCCGCAGGCCCTCGCCCGCATAGTCGACGTCGATCTCTTCGCTGCCCTCGCCTACCTCGGGATTCTGGCTCTGAATCCGAAGCATTCCGGGCTCGATCATGAGCTGGACACCGCCGCTCTTGTCATTGGCCACGAGGCTGATTCGGCGAAGCGCTTCGACCAATGGACCGCGGGCCGCGATGACTCGGCGGCTCTGCTTGCTCGGAATGACCTTGCTGTACGGAGGAAAATTCTCGTCCGCGAGCTTCACGCTCAGGCAGAGGTCCTCCTGCGTGAAAAACGCATTGCCTCCGGCCGTGGCGATGCCGATGGTCCCTGCCTCGTCGCCTTTGCCCTTCGCGGTCTTTACGTCGTCCAGAAGCCGTTTGAGCTCACTGATGCCTTTGTGCGGCACGAGCATGCTGAAATTCATCATGGAGCCTTTGCCCGCGACCTTGTGCTCTGCCTTCGACAAGCGATGACCGTCGGTCGTGACCATGCGAACGACCTTGCCATCCCCCTCGAAGAGGGTGCCCGCCAGATGAGGTCGTGTATCATCATGAGACATCGAGTATTGGGTGAGCGAGATCAGCTCGGACAGGATCGCCGCATCGAGATGAGCGAAGTCGGCATCGCCGGGATTCGGCAACGGTGGAAAATCCTCTCCTGGCATCGCCGGGATGCGATAGCGCACCTTGCCGCAACGAAGCTCTACGGCGTGGCTGTCGGTGAGCTTCCAGCTCACTTCACCATCCGGAAGATTTTTTGCAATGTCGAACAGCGTTCGCGCCGACACGGCGATGGTGCCGCCCTTCTTGATGCTTGCGGGGACGAGCGCTGTCACGCCTAGATACAAGTCGGTTGCGGACAAGCGAAGGCGGTCAGGCCCTTCGGCCGTGAGCAAGACGTTCGATAGGATGTGCATCGAGCTTTTGCGATCAGCGACCCCGTGCGTGCGTGCAAGACCACGGAGGAACTGCTGCTTTTCGATCGAGAGCTCCATGTTCCGGTTCACTCCATGCGATGATGTGTCTGTTTATCCACTGCGTTAGATCTCTTAATTTAAAATTACGTCGTCGTCTTAACGGCTGTGGATTGTGAATGAAGCAAGATAACTATCTGGAAGAATGAGACTTTGAGTCAATCGTGAGCTGGTGACGGATCCTGGCTCGGGTGTGGAAATCGCTGGCGCTGAATCATCCACAGGGTCATTCCCCAGGTTGATCCCCAACCCGAGCACAGCCGCCTGTATACACCAAAAGCGTGTGGAAGGCCCGGCTTGCCAGACCTCCCACACGACCCCCAAATCGGCGGATAACTCGATGTCATCAGATGCCGAGCTTGCGCTCGATGGCATCTACGGCGCCCAAGACGCGCTCGTCCTGCGCCTCGACCAGGTTCCCTATCTTCCGCACGGCGCTGATGACCGTGGTGTGGTCCTTGCCGCCGAATCGCTCGCCGAGCTCGGGATAGCTCGTGCCGAGCCGCTGACGGCAGACATACATCGCGATCATGCGCGGAAAGCTCACCGCGCGATGGCGGCGTCGCGACTTCAGGTCGGCCAGCCGGATACCGAAGTAACCGCAGGCGATCCGCTGGATGTCCTCGACGGTCGTGGCGGTATCCTGGTTCGGAACCATCGTCCGAAGCGTGTCTTTGGCGAGCTCGAGGTCGATGGGAAGGCCCAGGAGCTCGGCCTTGACCGCGATTCGAAGTAGCGTGCCCTCGAGCTCACGCACGTTGCTCCGCACCGCCTGGGCCAAGTACAAGGCGACCTCGCTCTTGAGATCGATGCCCTCGCTCTCGGCCTTGGTTTGTAGGATCGCGATTCGCGTGTCGAGCTCCGGCGCTTGCACGTCTGCGACCATTCCAGACTGGAAGCGACTGATCAGACGCTCCTGCATCTCCGCAATCTGTTGCGGGTACACGTCGGAGGTCATCACGATCTGCCTGTCCGAGTGATAGAGCGCGTTGAACGTGTGGAAGAACTCCTCCTGCGTCTGCTCGCGCCCGGCGAGAAACTGGATGTCGTCCATGAGGAGCACGTCGCACTGAGCGCGGTATCGCTCTCGAAACGTATTGATCTGATGGTTCTGCAACGACCAGATGAACTCGTTCGTGAATCGCTCGGCCGAAAGATAGAGGATCCGTGCACGCGGGTTGCGTTGCAAAATCGCGTGGCCGATGGCGTTGACCAGATGTGTCTTGCCGAGACCTACACCCCCGTAGATGAACAGAGGATTATATCGGCGCCCTGGATCGGAGCCGCACGCAACGCTCGCTGCATGTGCGAGTTGATTCGCCGGCCCGACGACGAAGTTCTTGAAGCGGTACTTCGGATTGAGGTCGGCGGAAGCCGGCGCGCGGGGCGTTGCGCGCGGGGCGCGGACCGGAGGCGGCGGTGGAGTCGACTCACGTGCGGCTTGCGCCTTTTCGCGAAGTGTTTCGTCGAGCTCCCAACGCACCTTCGATGGCACGCGCGTTTCACCTGCTTGGCTTTGCAGCGTCTCGACGATCAAATCGAGGTAGTGCGCAGCAATCCACTCGGCGAAGAACTGATTCGGAATTCGAAGAACGAATGCATCACCCGCGATGCCCCCGAACTGAACGGGTTCTAACCAGGTTTCGAAGTTCTCTGTGGAGAGCCGCGTTTTCAGGCAATTCAGGGCTTGTTCCCACAGCTGTTCCATCGTCTACTTGCCCCCAAAAAGCACGCAGTTCCGCCTTATCGTCCCCAAACGATCCACAGCTCGTGTGGGGGGGACGAGTGATCCGTTGGTGTCCACCAACTGCTACCGACTGGGCGACCGTCGGTTGGTGTCTCTGACCGAAGGGCGCCGAAACTAGCAGCGAGTTTTCGAGGCGTCTACGAAGATCGTCGAGCTAATTTCTAACCGCTTGTGATCGCGAAAGATTCGCTTGCAGTTTTTTTGACGAACGCATGACAGTCTCTACGCGTCGTTACCAGGCTGTTGACAAGCTGTTGCAATCATTCTGATTTACGACTTGTTATCGTTTGCGCGACACACGAAGCGTTTCGTGCCCAATTCATCCACAGTCATCGTGATGCGTCACCACCCGTGATCGACTGTAGATCGTGCTGCGCACCACAGTAGATCCACAGCTTTTCCACCGAGAGATCACGAGAGCACCCCTTCGTCCCGCACGAAAGCATCCACCTTCGCCCACTCTTCGTAGAGCCAACGCAGTCGTCGATTGTTTCCTTCCGGTATCTCGTGTGAAGGAATACGCCACAAACGAATGCGAACCGACGACCCGACGACCGCGCCGCTCAACAAGTCCTTGATCTTTGCGAACGTCTCGAGACCGGTATGTGCAAAGATGACGCAGTCGACGTTGGGCAAGGCGTCGAGCAGCGTGAGCACCCCGCCCGGTTTTGGTGGCAGCACGCGGGTGAGCGCGCGGGCTTCTTGGCTCATCGGCGAGCCCGCGGCCTCGAGCTTCTGAAGCGCAGTCTCTCGCTTTCGTTCCGAAAAACGGGTTCCCTCGGGAAAGATGAGCACGCCGTCCGTGCCGAGGTCCGACACCAGCTCACGCAGCCCCGCGAGCTCCTTCGGCGTGTTGCCCGTTCGATCGACGAAATAGTTCGGGAGCGCGTTGCCCACCACGTCGATGCAAGGATCGAAGAGCAGCTCCTGTTTGAGAACATAGCGCACACGAAAGCGATAGGGGCGTTGAATGAAGACGCAGGGCAGCAGGGTGTCTAGGATGCTCGCATGGCGAATGAGGAGGATCGTGGGCCCCGGAATGGCCTGCTCCGCTCCCTCCACGGTGACGTCGAGCCGCAGTAGGCGCGCCGCGACCCGCAAGTTGACGCTCGCCCACCATGCCTGAAGCCCATAGAGAGCCTCGTCCCTCGCCGCGCCTTTCTGGAATGCGAATACGCCCGCGATGAGCACTAGCGCTATCAGCTCGAACCCGAGATAGAACCAACCGAATAAGAGAAGCCTGAGCAAGATGAACGACTTCCTTCTTGCTGCCCCGACCAAGATGCCCAGCGGGATCCAAAGCGGACTGAGCAGCGTCAGTAAGAGCCATGACACCGCGTAGATGGAAATCGTCATCATGCGCCGCGGTATCACGGCGTCTTTGGGTGGCTTGACCACGGGTGGAGGCTATCCGGATTTGGCGAGATCGGACAGTGACCCCGACCAGCCGCTCAAAGCGGCCAACTCGTTCCAAAGCGCCAATCGTTCTGCTTCGGTTGCCTTCGTGCTGCGGAGTCGGTGTGTCGGACGAGGTTTCCTGTCGTGCCAGAGCTTACCCGTCGAGCGGCCTGCCTCCTCCGATGCACACAGCCAGACGATCGTGTCCGCACCTTGAGCGGGTGTGCGAAGCAGCGGTTTCGTGAGCTTGTAAAATCGAGGCAAAGAGCTCGATACCCCAGGGGTATCCGCCCAGCCAGGGTGCATGGCGTGCACGACGATGCCGCGACCGCGAAGCGCCTCCGCCCAGAGCTCGGTCAAGATGACCTGCCCGCGCTTGGTCCGCGCGTACGCGACCGTGCCGTCGTACCGGCCTCGCGCCATCTGCAGATCATCGACGCGAATTCGCTGAGTATACATGCCACCTGAAGACACGTTGATGATGCGGGCCGGAGGCTCGAGCGCGTCGACGAGGAGATTGGTCAGAAGAAAGTGACCCAACAAGTTCGTGGCGAAGGTCGTCTCGAAACCTTCGTCCGTCTCGCTGCGCTCCGGAAGGAGGACGCCCGCGTTGTTGACCAACAAGTGAATGGGGCCCCGGAGCCGCGCGGCAAGCGCCCGGATCTCACGCATCGAGCTCAGGTCGGCGATCTCCACGTTCACGTCCGGGTTGCCGGTTTGCTGGCGGGTCGCCTCGGCTACGGCATCTGTCTTCTCCCGGTTGCGACCGACGATGATCACCGTTGCGCCCAGGCGCGCCAGCTCCGTGGCCGTCTCGCGCCCGAGCCCCGAGGTCGCCCCGGTGACCAGCGCCACGCGGCCCGTCAGGTCTTCCTCGATGGGCGGATGGGGGCGCAGGTAGTACCCGAGCGCCGTGTAACCAAGAACGGATTTGTCCAGTATCGAATCCAGCACCTTGAGCATGTAGAGCCGGTCGGAATGCCACGCAATTCGATCCGGGAAGAACCCGCCGCGATGAAACGTTTCAGCCTTCATCGCTACGCGGCCGACAATTTGGAGGGGTGATCCATCACTGATAGCTTCGCCGAGGGCGTTATCCATGGGGCCAAAGCAAGCTTGTTGCTGGGCGGCAATCGTCGGTCTGTCGATCGTGCTTTGCCCGTTTTTGAGAGCCTCGGCGCAAACCGAGGCGCCCTCGGGCGTCGGCGGCGTCGGCGATCCCGAGCTGGTCCCCACCGAGGATACGCTCGAAACCACGTACGGTTTGGCCATGGGGTCGGGCGCGCGAGCCGGCGCCACGGCGATCTCCGCGCTGGCGTACAACACCTCCAACATGGCGGCCGTCTCGACCTATCAGATCGAAGCCTTTTCTCAGATCATTCCAGGCAGCAAGGGCGACGGCGGCACCTACTGGACCATCGGCAGCTCCGTCGCCGATTCGACCACGGCCAAGCGCATCGCTCTCGGCACCAGCTTTCGAGGCGTGTTCAGCGGAACCGACCGCCGCTACCAGGGCTGGGACTGGCGATCGGCCATTGGGATTCAGGCAAGTCCCCAGCTCGGACTGGGCCTCGGTGTCCGTTGGGCCAGGATCAGCGCCGACAGAAGCGGCGAGCAGCGCCTCGGTCCTTCGCTCGATCGGATCACGATGGACGCGTCGATCACGATTACCCCGCTTCCGTGGCTCAAGATTGCGGGCCTCGGCTACAACCTGATCCGTACCAACTCCGCGCTAGCA
>DATIUW010000341.1:0-4956 GCA_035466435.1 Polyangiales bacterium
GTCAGCTTCTGCTGTTCGACCCAGAGCCCCCCGCTCGTTTCGAATACATACGCTGCTCCAGAGGTGGAGCCATTGTCGTCATCGCCTTGCGCTCCGATGACGGCTCTGTTTCCGTCGAGCGCGACGGCTGCGCCAAACATGTCGGCTGCCGCCCCGTCGCTTGCCCCGAGCTTCTGCTGCTCGAGCCACGAAGCGCCACTACGCTGAAAGACATAGGCCGCGCCGGACCCGTTGCCGTTGTCGTCATCCCCGCGAGACCCGATGAGCGCCGTGTCCCCGGAGACGGCCACTGCGCAGCCAAATGTGTCCGAGCTCGCCGCATCGCCGGCGGTGAGCTTGGCTTGCTGAGTCCAGACTCCAAAGGCGTCTCGGACGAAGACGTATGCCGAGCCGTGGTCACAGCTCCCCGTGCAGCTCGCATCGTTGGGATCGTCTCTTTCGGCCCCAATCACGATGGTGTTCCCATCGATGGCCACCGAAACGCCGAAGCGATCGCCCGCAACGCCGTCAGCGGCCACGAGCTTCTGCTGCTCGACCCAGAAGCCCAAGGCATCCTTCACGAAGACATACGCTTGCTCGGACGTTCCGCTCGTGCCTCCGGCCACGACCGCCGTGGTTCCCGAGATGGCCACGGCGCCTCCGATGAATCCGTTGGGCGCTCCGTCACTTGCAACCAGCTTGGCAACTTCTTCCATGGTCTGCGCCGAGGCGATGCTCGGCGAGAACCCAATCAGGATGAGAAGCGTCCAAGACAACCAGCGATTGGTCGCACGCTCGGCGAGATTGCATCGTTTCATGCGGTCCTCCTTCACTCGCTCGGCGCGCGAGGTCATGTGAAGCAGACGCTATCCCGTCATGATGCGTGCTCTCTATACGTAATAGTTAATGACGCAACGCCGCGCGCGGCATAGCCAAAACAATTACGTATGCGTCGATCCTGCAAACGCTCGGTGCGCATCTCGGCTGAGCACGCAACGCAGCTGCTAATTGCGGCGCGCCTGCGTTTGGGCGCGTTTGCGGCGTCGCTTCTCGTGGATGGAAAGGGAGCCTTTGCCGGAAGCGGGTGGGATCAAGTGCCGGTCGGCGCTTCCGATGAGATCGCCGCGGCCTGCTTGGATCAGCGCTTGTCGTGCGAGGTCGTGTTGGGTCACGTCCCAGTATTGGAGCAACGCTTTTTGCATGCGTTTTTCGCGCAGGCTCCTCGGGACGTAGACCGGCTCTTGGGTGAACGGGTCGAGGCCGGTCACGTACATGCTCGTGGCCATGCTCATCGGAGTCGGGATGAAATCCTGCACCTGCCTCGGCCTCAGCCCCCGCTTCTTCAAGTAGAGCGCGAGGTCGATCATGGAGTCCATCGTCGAGCCCGGGTGGCCGCTGATGTAATACGGCACGAGGTGCTGGTCCTTGCCGGCTTTTTCACTGGCGCACGCGAACATGTCGGCAAAGCGCTCGTAGCTCTCGGCGCCGGGCTTTTTCATCTTGTCGAGCACGTCGTCGTCGATGTGCTCGGGCGCGACCGAGAGCTGGCCGCCGGTGTGATGCTTGGCGAGCACCTCGACGAACTCCGGGCTCCGCTCCGCGAGGTCGTAGCGCACGCCCGACGCGATGAACGCCTTCTTCACGCCCGGCTCGTGCCGCACTTTGTCGAGCAACTGCACGAGTGGCCCGTGGTCGGTGACGAGATTTTCGCAAACCCCCGGGTGCACGCAGCTCAGACGCCGGCACGCCTTTTCGATGCGTTCGTCCCTACACTTCATCTGGTACATGTTCGCGGTCGGCCCGCCGACGTCGGTGATCACGCCGGAAAACCCGTCCATCCGTCGAAGTGCACGCACCTCGCGAAGGACGCTTGCTTCACTGCGCGACTGAATCACCCGCCCCTCGTGCTCGGTGATCGAACAAAAGCTGCAACCACCGAAGCAACCACGCATGGTCACGATGCTGTGCTTGACCGTCTCGTATGCGGGAATGGGCTCGTCGTAGGACGGATGCGGAAGCCTGGTGAAGGGAAGATCATAGAGCCCGTCCATGAGCTCCGTGCTGAGCGGCTCGGCCGGTGGGTTCAGATAGACCGCTTCGTGGCCGTGCGGTTGGATCAACGGTCGCCCGTTGCCCGGATTGGTTTCTTTTTGAAACGCGCCGCTCATTTGGCTGAACAGGGCCTTGCTCCCGTTGACCTCTTCGTAGCTCGGCAGGCGCAGCGGCTTGCCGTCGACGATGAACCGGCTCGTCTCGAGCTGCTCCCACTCGCCTTTTCGCAGCACGTGGGCCGTCCCCCGCACGTCGCGCAAGTCGCGGATCCCTTCGCCCTCCGCCAGCCGGTCGGCGACTTCCCAGACCGGCCGCTCCCCCATCCCGAAGATCAGTAGGTCGGCCTTCGCATCGAGCAAAACGCTCCGGCGAATCGAGTCGCTCCAGTAGTCGTAGTGGGCGATACGCCGAAGGGATGCTTCGATGCCGCCGAGGACGATCGGCACGCCCGGAAACGCCTGGCGGCAGAGATTCCCGTAGACGATGCTCGCCCGATTCGGCCGCATGTTGGTGCGGCCTCCCGGCGAATACTGGTCGTCGGAGCGCACCTTCTTTTGCGCGGTGAGCTTGTTGAGCATGCTGTCCAAGTTGCCGGCCGTGATGCCGACGAAGAGGCGCGGTGCGCCCATGCGCGAGACATCGGCGGTGTCCTGCCAGCGCGGCTGGGCGATCATGCCGACCCGATATCCACGCCCCTCGAGGAACCGACCGATGAGCGCAGCCCCAAACGCCGGATGGTCGACGTAGGCGTCCCCGTTGACGATGAGCACGTCGAGCTCGTCCCATCCGCGCGCCTCCATCTCCTCGCGCGTGGTCGGCAAATACGCTGCCGCGTCCGGCCCGCGCCGATGCCGGTCGTTCTTCTTCGATAGAGGGACGAGAGCCACCCACCACATTGGTCACGGCCGACGACCTGCGCAAACCGCCACCGTTCGACGCCTCGCCCGGTGACTTGTCTCACGAAAAGCGCCCGAGATCGGGTTTTATCGGGGTTTCTCCTATGTCTCGCGCGCCGAGGTGCGTACCATGAATGGGATGGCCTTCGGCGTTCGGTGCATGAGTTTTGTCGCGATGGTGCTCGCCCTCGGGGTGACGGGCTGCGGCGGCGGCGGTGGAAGCGACCCAAACGGTGGGACTGCGGGCAATGGCGGGAGCGGCGGCATGGGAGGCAGCGCGGACCTGTGCGCCGGCGTGCGCTGTGACGACGCCAACGCATGCACGGCCGACGCATGCGACCCGCTCGACGGCGTTTGTGTCTACGAGGATGTGCTGAGCAATGCGTGCCGCACGCAAATCGAGGTCGACTACCCTCCGCGCGGCGCAACGATTCGAGGCGATGGGTCCGATCCGACCATCGTCGTCTCGGGGACGGTTCGCTCGGACCTTGGCGACATCGACACGCTCACGCTCAATGGAGACCCCGTCACCGTGAGCCCCGACGGCAGCTTTTCCCAAACCGTCGAGGCGCAAGTCGGTGGCAACACGTTGGTGTTCATGGCGCAGGACAGCACGGGAAACACCCGCTCGCGCGTGCAGAGCTTCTTGTGGTCGACGGGTTACCGCAAACCGACCACGCCCAAGGAGGGCATCGCGTCCAATGCCCTCGGCATCTGGCTCGGCCAAAGCGTGCTCGATGACGGCATGGCGCCCCCGCCGACGGACTTCGCCCACATTCTCGACCAGGTGCTCCAAGCGTTCGATCTCGGCACATTGATCGATTCCGAGACCGCGATCGCCTCCGAAGCCGGCTTTGACATCTATGCGAGCAACGCCTCGTTGGGCTCGACGTCCGTGAAGATCGACGCGATCGATGGGGGGATCGCGCTCGAGGCGCGCCTCCAGAGCATCACGGGAGATCTCACGTTCGATTGCACGGAATTCGGCTGCCAGTTGCTCGGCGGCGACAGCGCGGGTGACTTCAGCCTCAGCTCGGTTTTGATCACCGCGAATGCGCTGTTGAGCGTGACGCCCAGCAATACGCTGTCGGTGACCCTGAGCAACGTCTCGACGACCGCGGGCACCCTCGACATCAACTCCGACAACGCATGGACCAACTTTCTTCTTGGCTTGGTCGAAGGCGCCATCGCCGGTTCCGTGGTGTCCGACCTCGAATCCCTGCTCGAAGACACGCTTGCGACCGAGCTGCAGCCTCTGTTGGAACAGGGCCTTTCCGCGCTGGCGTTCGATTTCTCGCTCGCGCTTCCGCGGCTCGGACCGGGTGATCCCATCACCGTCGAGGTCATCACGGATTTCGAGTCGGTCGCGTTTCAGGCCGCCGCGCCCAAGGGCGGCGTGCTCATCGAGCGCGGTGGGGCGTATTCCGCAGAATCGACCACGCCCCATGACAACCTCGGCGTGCCCAATCGCGATCGATGCGGCCAGGGCGGCCAAGTGGTTTCCCTTCCGCGCACCGCGGCGCTCGAGATCGGCTTGAGCGATGATCTGTTGAATCAGCTCCTCTATGCGGCGTGGCGCGCGGGGTGGCTCGAAATCGTCGCCGGACCGGAGCTCCTCGGCAACGTCGACCTCAGCACGCTCGGCGTGACGAACCTCGAGCTCACCCTGAGTGGATTGCTCGCCCCGACCGTCTCCGATTGCAACCCCGACGGCGCCTTGCGCGCGCACCTCGGCGACCTTCAGGTCATCGGCAGCCTGCTGCTCGGCGGAGAACCGCTGAGCTTCACGGCGTATTCGTCTTTGGAAGGCAATCTGGCGCTCGGGATCACCCCGGAGGGCCTCGGAATCGGCATCGAGGGAGTCGACCGAATCGACACCGAGCTCACCATCCACGAAGACGAGCAGCTCGGGTCGGAAACCTTGCTGCAGGGCCTTCTCGAAACCGCCCTCGGCAACGCCATCGAGGGAGCGCTCGGCGGTGGCGGCCTCGGCACGGTGCCCCTTCCGCAGATCGACTTGAGCAGCGGC
>DATIUW010000342.1:0-6496 GCA_035466435.1 Polyangiales bacterium
CACGCACTTCAACCGCTATCGGGACGGATGGTACGCGTCGAATCCGACGGTGAATCCCGACGGGACGCACTTCGCCTTCCAGCTTTCCATCGACGGGGACGTGGAAGGCGAAGGCCGAGGCATCCTCCTCTTCGACATCGCGGCAAGTGGGCGCTCGCCCGCACCGCCCGATTCCTCAGCGATGGAGGCCGAGGGCGGCTCGGGATGCTCGGTAGGAGAGGGCGGGTTCGGCTCCGGCGGCGTCGCGTGGCTCTTCGTGCTGGCCTTTTTCGGATTGGTCTTGCGGCGCAGTCGTCGGTCGCGGAAAGCCTGGCGCCCACCGCAAACCCTCCGCGTATGCCTCTTTATTGGCCGACGCCGGTAGAAGTTCCAGGCTTCGAAGCAATCCTCTACGCCGCTTCGACCTGCACGTTCATCTTCACGCCGGCGCGGTCCAACTGTTCCTGAAGCGCGAGCTTCACGAACACGGTCTCCGGAAACCCGAGGACCTTCGCCCAAGCGGCCGCACGCTCCGGGCTCACGACCTTACGCCCTTTCTCGACATCGCACAGATGTGAGCGGCTCACGCCGAGCCGCCGTGCAAACTCGGCCTGGCTGATCTCGTCGCACATGCGAAGGCTCCAAAGCATGCCGCCGAGGGTGACCGGTCCGTAGAGGCTCTCGAAAAACTCCATCGCATCGATTCGACCTTCCGACGGAGTAGGGCGCTTCTTCCTCCTTCGCTTAGTAGCCATGTTTGCTCACTTCCTCGATGGAAACAGTCGCGACGTCTCCTTCCCGCACGACGCGGTACATCGCTCGGTACGCCCGGCTCAGCCGAATGCTCCGCATCCCGCGGCGCCGCCCGACGAGCGGCTCATCATGAAACCCAGGAATCTTCCGAACTTCCTCCAAGCCCATTTCCATCACCAAGTAGACCCAATGCGACAGCTTCTCTCCGACATGCACCGGAAGCCTCCGCACTTGCTTCTCCGCCCGCCTGGCGATTTCCACCCGACGGATCACGAGGAGTGTACACCTAACAGGTGAATACCGTCAATGCGTGATGCACCAACGGGATCTCGGTAGTATGCGACCGACGCGGGGCTCAGCCAAACCTTCACCACACCGCCGGCCCGCTCCACGTGCACGTGCGGCGGCTCCTCTCCTTCGTTGCTGAAAGAGAACACACGGAACCCCGCGCGTCTGAGCACCGTGGGCACGCGTGTTCATCGGCCACGTCCGCCCGGCGTTGCTCAAAACGCTTGTCGCCGCCCGCATCCACGCTAGCCTGCGCCGCGAAGATCGGAGCTGCTCATGGTACGTACCCACTCATGCCTCGTCGTTGCCCTCGTTTCGATTCTGATGGGATGCGGCTCCGACTCCGGAGGCTCGCCGGAGCCGAGCTTGTCGTTCTTCGTCACCAGCGTGGGTAGTGGCACGCGCGGGGGAGACTTGGGTGGTCTCGCGGGGGCAGACCAGACCTGCCAGGAGCTCGCTGCCGCGGTCGGCGCGGGCGACCGCACCTGGCGCGCCTACCTCAGCACCTCGAGCGAAGACGCGCGCGACCGAATCGGCGCCGGCCCCTGGTACAACGCCCGCTTGCAACAAATCGCAGCGGACGTGGAAGCCCTTCACGAAGATGGCATCCCGCGCTTACAGTGGGGCGTCACGGACGACCCCGACGGCAACGGCCTGGTCATCGACGAGAATGCAAACCTCGTCCCCTTGGCGGAGCACGACATCCTCACGGGAAGCCAGCCGGACGGAACCTTCTTCGAAGGACGCACCTGCCTCGACTGGACCTCTGCCAGCGAGAACGAAGTCGCCCAGGTAGGCCATAGCGACCTCGCGCCGCCCGGCGTCATGATTGGGGACGTGGACCTCCAGTCCTGGAACGCCTCCCATGAAACCGTCAGCTGCACCGAACAGGGCGTGGCCGAACGCCAGGGCGCCGGCCGGTTCTACTGCTTTGCGGAGAACTGACCCGCGCTTCGACCTAGGCTTCGTTCCGAGCCGGCACCACCAGCACGGGCACCGGCGACTTGCGGATCACGCCCGCCGAAACGCTGCCCACCACCAGGTCGAACAGCTTTCCGCGGCCGTGCGAGCCCATCACGATGACCTCGGCATCGAGCTTCTGCGCTTGCTCGAGGATCGTTTGTACGGTGGGCCCCGGCACGAGCAGCGTATCGACCGCGTGCCCCTTTGCGCGAAGGCGCTCCGCGAGCGCGTCGAGCTCGGCCTGCGCGCGCCGGAGCTCGCTCGCCACCTGGTGCTGGACTTCCTCCGGGCCCGCGGCGAGGCCTACGAACGAGGGGTCGGGTTCCGTCACGTGGAGCAGGTGAATCTCGCGGTTGGGGCGTGCGAGGCGGTCGACGATGTCGATCTGCGCATCGGTCACGGGTGAAAAGTCGATGCTTACGAGTAGGCTCACGATCCGACCTCCGGTCGGTGAAGGGCGCGCTCTGCCATGAGCTTCTGCAGGATGCCGATCAGGGCTCGCGTCCACTGCGCTTTGTCCGCGGCGGCGATGTGCGACCACTCCGGCGTTCGCACGTCCGACAGCGCCGGATAATCCTCGAAGTGGACACCGACGGCACCGGCCGCGCCAATGACCGGCTCCCACACCCGCTCCCGCGGCGTGATTTTTCGCTCGACCTCCCTGAACACATCGCTGGACGGCGGGCGGATGAACACCACCTCGCCGCCACGCGCGCGGATCTTTGCGACGTCTTCGGCCACCTGATCGAGCAAGGCTTGGAATTGGGCGCGCGCCACGTCCTCCGGGGGAGGCGGCGGCAGGTTCTCGAGGATGGCCTGCCAGGTCCCGGTCACGATCGCATGGAACTCCGGGTCGGTTTCGACGCGCTCCCACAAGTCCGCCTGCCGGTCGCGCCGCATGTGCTCGAGCTTGCGCACCTCGGGCTGTTGAAACGGAAGGCCCGGTCGATCGGGCCACCACGGCTGCCGAGCGAGCACCGTGAAGAGCTTCGTATCGATGTTGTAGTACGCGAACGTGGTCTCTAGCGGGTAGGAGAGCCGGGTCGAGATCCGCTGGGACGGCGTCTCGTCGTAGTAGTGTTCGACGACGCCTGCCCTCAGCCCGATGCCTGGCAGAAAGAGCAGGGGCGGCGTGATCCCTACCACCAGCAGGCCGCGGAAGTCGTCGTCGTTTGCGATGTCGGTGAGCACGGGGAGTGGGTTCGATCCCTCGAGCGCAAGCTGGATCCCGTGCACGCCCGTTTCCTCTTTCCAGACGTCCAGATCGATGTCGAACAGGGTGCGCGAAGAGCCGATGAACACCGTCGCGTTCGCTTCGCGCGCGTCGATCCTCCGTCGAACCTCGGCCCACTGCCCGTCGCTGTTCCGGTACGATGCCTCGTACTGTTGCGCCACGCGCCAGTATGCCTCCCACCCGCCCATGCCGACCGCGGCAAGCACCAACGCGACCACTGCGACGCGCGGCCAGCGCACCTCCGGAATCCGGCGGAGGATGACCGGTTCGGAATCAGAACTGGAAGTAGATGAAGGCATCACCAGATCCTTGTGCAATCAAGATGAGGAACAACATCGCGGCCCACACGGAGCCTACCAGCCACCACGGGGCGCTGGCCACGACTTGCTCCAGGCGCCGGTTCCGCATGAACCCGTGGACGACGAGAATGCCGACGGTCACCGCCACGACCACCGCGACCAGATAGCTCGAGAGCACGAGCTCGCTGCCCTCGACTCCGAAGCCGAGCATCGTGCGGGTCATCCGCCACGCCGTGCCGAAATCCCGAGCCCGGAAGAACACCCAGGTGAGGTTCACGAGGAAGTACGTCAGCAACCCGAGCAACAGCTTGAAGCCGAAGGTCGTGGCGATCTTCGCTCCGCCGAACTGCCTTTGAAAAAACCGCTCGATCCCGAGGTAGAACCCGTGAAGGCCGCCCCAGACCACGAATGTCCAGGCCGCCCCGTGCCAAAGGCCCCCAAGCAGCATCGTCACCATGAGGTTGACCTGCGTGCGGTGCCAACCTTTGCGGTTCCCGCCAAGCGGGATGTACAGGTAGTCCCGCAGCCAGGTCGAGAGCGAGATGTGCCACCGTCGCCAGAAGTCCGAGAACCCGACCGCAGCGTACGGAAACCGGAAGTTGTCGGGCAGCGAGAACCCGAGGCACAGCGCCACGCCGATGGCCACCGTCGAGTAGCCCGCGAAATCCGAGAAGATCTGGCCGGCGAACGCGAGCGTTCCGAGCCACGCGTCCGAGAACGGCACCGGCTTGCCAGCTCCGAACACCGCGTCGGCCGCTGGCGCCAGCGCTCCGTCCGCGATGACGATCTTCTCGAACAGCCCAAGCGTCATCAGCCCGAGCCCCCAAAGGAGCTGGTCCCGATTCGCGCGCACGGGTTTTTGGAACTGCGGGATGAGCTGGGTGGGCCGGACGATCGGCCCCGCCACCAGCTGCGGGAAGAACGCCACGAACAGGGAGAAGTCGAGCAGCGAGTCCGCCGGCTTGGCGCGGCGCAGGTACACGTCGAGCGAGTACGCCATGGTCTGGAACGTGTAGAACGAGATTCCGACCGGGAGCACGATGTCCCAATCGGGCGGCGTCCACGTCACCCCGATCGTGGACATCAGAGCTTGCCAGTTCTCGAGCAGGAACTGTCCGTACTTGAAGTAGCCGAGCAGGCCGAGGTTCACGAGCACGCTGACGGCGACCCAGGCGCGACGCCGCGACAGCGCATCCTCGGCGTAGATCTTCTTGGCGACGCGCCAGTCGACGACCGTCGAGATCCACAACAGGATCACGAACGGCGGATTCCAGGCGGCGGAGAACAAATAGCTCGCCAGCAGGAGGTTCGTCTTCTTGACCTTCCAAGGCAGCGGCGCGCTGTGGAGCGCAAGCACCACCGCGAAGAAGACGATGAACGTGAGTGAGTTGAAGAGCACCGGGGCGAGCGTCTCCCAAACCGGGGCTGCGGCGTGCCCGGCTCATTTCGCGGAATACTCAGCCAGGCCCCCAACGAGTGCAACGATTATTCGCTGGCGCCCGTCGGGCAGCCTGCCACCGATAACGCCCCAGCATCCGATCCCAGGCTTCCTGATGCAGCGCCTCGCGCATGTGGCTTTCGATGTCGCGCAACGTCCGATTCATCGTCTCGAGCTGGTCGAGCACCAAAAGGTCGGTGTAGTCGTCGTAGCCGCTGTAGTCATCACACGGAAGTGGCGACACGATTCCAGCCGAGGGGACGACCACGCGCGGCACCACGACGGCCGGCGCCACGACCCTCGGAGTGACGAAGGTCGGCGCGAAGTAGCGCGGCGCCACGTAGGTTGGCGCCACGTACCTCGGGGTCACGTGGGTTGCAGCTCCAAACGTGGGCGCCCTGTAGCTCGGTACCCCGTAGCTCGGCGCGAAGTAGCTGGGCGCCACGTAAGTCGGCGCCACGACCGCCGGAGTCACCACGGTCGGCACCACCACCGCCGGAGCTCCGAAAAGCGCCATGTCGCCAGGAATGGAAGCCGTCCAAAAGTCGTCAGCCGAGGCCGTGGGCGCGACACCGCACAGCACGAGCACGAGAATCAGAGTCCGGAGCTTGGTCATGCGGCTAGTGTATTCGCTCGGACCACTGGCACAAGAGCTGGCTACGCCGCGCTCTCGTCCTCGGTTCGCCACCCCGGAAACAACAGAACCGCCGGATGAACCCGAAGCGCCCGCGCCAGCGTCTTGGCCCGCTCGGCGCCAAGCTTCACCCGGTCCGTCTCAATCGCCGAAATCGTCGACTGCGCAATCCCCGTCAGCCCAGCAAGCTCGTTTTGACTCAGCTCGTTGAGCTCACGCGCAATCCGCACCGACTGCCCCACCGACAGTTGCTGCCTCGCCTTCGCCGGCAAGAACCGCCCTCCGAGCGCCGCCTTAGTCTTTCTTCCGGTAGTCATGAGGATTCACCTCCAGCACGAACACGGTCAGCTCATCGCCGCGAACCGCGTAGATGACCCGCCACTTGCGGGATAGAGAAGACGACCGCGCGCCCCGCCACTCACCCTTGAGCGCGTGGTCGCGAAACCCCGGCAGCCGCCGAAGCCCCCTCGGCCCATCGAGCTCCGCCACGCTTCTCCAAAACTCATACTTCTCCTGCACCTGCCTCGGTGCCCGCGAGAGTTGCCTTGCGACGCCAGCTGCCTCGACAACCCGCCACATAATCAATTTAGCCTATACCAAATATATTATCAAAGAGCGACCCTGTGCTGTTCGAGACGGCCCGCACATCCCTTCATCGGTCGCCGCTGCCCGAAGTTGCTTCACGACCATCGAGCACGTGCCCAACCGCCGAACGGGCGGGGCTTCCACTCTGGCTTGAGCCTCTGCTAATCTCGGCCCGCAGGGCCGAAATCTGACTGGACCCCCACACCACCATGCCCCCAACCCCCAAGCTCCTCACCAAAAAACAATACACCGACCTCCTCACCGACCTCCGCCGCATCATCGGCGAGGGCAAAGAGGAAGCCGAACGCGCCGCCGCCCAGGCC
>DATIUW010000343.1:0-1687 GCA_035466435.1 Polyangiales bacterium
GGGTCTCGAAGCCCATCTGCTCCATGGCCACGTTGGCGGAGAGGATCATCAGGTCTGCCCAGGAAACGCTCTGGCCGTACTTCTGTTTGACCGGCCAGAGGAGGCGGCGCGCCTTGTCGAGGTTCGCATTGTCGGGCCAGCTGTTGAGGGGCTTGAAGCGCTGCTGTCCTCCATCGGCGCCGCCACGGCCGTCACTCACCCGATACGTGCCGGCGCTGTGCCATGCCATGCGAATGAAAAGGGGTCCGTAGTTGCCGTAGTCGGCGGGCCACCAATCCTTCGAGTCCGTCAGAATCGCCTCGAGGTCTTCTTTGAGCTGGGCGTAGTCCACTTTGGCGAACTCGGCTTGGTAATCGAAGTCCGGACCAAGCGGGTTGGACTCGGGGGAGTTGTTTCGGAGGGGCTCGAGGTCGAGCGACTTCGGCCACCAGTATTCGTTGGGCTTGGCTTCCCCGGGGTCGAGTTGCACGGTAGCCTCGCTGGTCGATTGCTCCACCGGGCTCTCCGGTGAAGATTCTGGGGAAGGCTTCGTCTGTTCGCATGCGGCGGCGGCGCCGAGTGCGACCGCAACCAAACTGACGATGTAGAGGTCTTTGAGCTTCGTATCCATCTGCCGTTTATGGGGATCCATGACTAGAGTGCCAACCTATTCGAGCGCCTTTGTCCTCGACGCCTTTGAGAGCACTCGTGCTCTTGGCGAACCACTGAGGCATTTTCTCAGGGGGTCGACAGGCCGCGGACGAGGACTAGAGTGGCGCCGGTGGCGGAACACCACCCGGTCCGAGCTCACGCCGCCGCGAAAGGAGAGAAAGAATGATTGAGAAACTTCTGATGACCCTCGTTGGCGTGGCGTTCGCAGGCGCGTTGTGGCTCGCCCCGTCCCAAGCATCGGCAGCCAACTGCGAGTTCAACAAGAACGAGAAGATCTCGATGGTCTCTTGGGTCATTCCGATCGCGGGTGCGGTCATGACGCCTCTGGCGTGCAAGCGGGACCTCTTCAACAAAAAGGGCGAGGGCGACGCAGCGCTACCGGCGAAGAACCGCGACCAGGCCGACTTTCGGTTCCTCGAGCGCCGTCGGCAACCCGCGATGTAGCGGCTCGTCTCGCGATGAAGGGCGGCAACGCATCGTCGCATCGCTTTCCCTCTTGCCAAAAAACGCCTCAAGACGTACCTAGGAACAGCGCCAGGCTACCGTGAAAGGCTTGAATCGAGGAGCCTCGTCTTGAGAAAGCAAGCGTTCGTACTCTTCGTCGTGTCCTGGCTCCTTTCGGGTTGCGCGAGCAAGAGCTCCACCGAGCCACCCGTCAGGTCGGGGCAGCAAAGCGCTTCAGAAGGGGCAAAGCCGACCAAGCAGATGTCGGGCGCGCCGGCCTGCAAGCGGGCGGGCTGCTCGGGAGAGCTCTGTGTGGCAGCAAATTCCGATCAGGTCATGACGGTCTGCGAATGGCAGCCACACTTCGCTTGCTACGACGACGCGGAGTGCACCTTGCAGGAGGATGGCCGTTGCGGATGGACGGACACCGAGCAGTTGCGCAACTGCCTCGAAAGATCCTCCCAGACGCGCGACGAGATTCGGCCGTCGCAGTAGAAGTCCGAGCAAAGGGGTCCGACGATGGAGCTCATGGGAATGACGAGGTCGCGAGCGTTCTGGGTGCTGTTCGCCTGCTTTTCGTCGGCGCTGTTGG
>DATIUW010000344.1:0-21300 GCA_035466435.1 Polyangiales bacterium
CGACACCCGTCGCGCGCTCGAGTCACTCGAAGCCGCGCGGCGTGACGCAGGCCTGAACCGTGCGCTCGTCGCGCGGAGCCTGTTGCACGAGTCGTACTATTTGGCTCGCTACGGCCAGGATCCCCAACATGGGTCGGTGGCCGACGCCCTTCGGCTGCACCTGCAGCGACGGGGTGACGAGGCGCCTCGCATTCACGTGGCCCTGGCTGCCGACGCCTTGCGAAACGCCGACCTGGCGACTGCGGAGTCCGAAATCGCGCTTGCCGCCAAAGAAGAGCCGACGGACGCGTACGTCGATTTGGTTGCGGGCGAGCTCGCCCTGCGCAAACGGCAAGGCCAGGTGGCCATCGACGCATTCGGCCGCGCCATGAGGAAGCACGACGGTGCGCGCGCGCAGTGGGGCCTTGCCCGGGCGCATCGCGTGCTCGGCAACGAGGACGAGGCCGCGCAAGCTGCGCGGGCCACGCTGACCATGAGCCCGAACCACGCCGGAGCGCGCATTGCCGTGGCCGAGAGGTCGATTGCGGATGGCAATCTCGACGAGGCCTACGAGGCACTCAAAGCGCCGGCCGGACTCGCTCCCGTGGACAATCAAACGCTCCAGGTGGCACGCGGTGACAAGTCTGCCGCGCTTTCGCTGATCGCACGCATCGAGGAGCATCGAGGACGGATGGGTGCCGCTAGGGAGATGTACGACAAGGCCCTCGAGCTCGACAGCGGCAACGTGGAGGCGGCGCTCGGGGCGGCGCGGCTCGTGCTCTTGGAGCGTGCCTACCAAGACGCCTACGCTCGGTTCCAGACCGTTCTCGGCGCGGACATCGAGCCTGGTGCGGCGATGGACGCGACGGGCAAGCCCAAGGTGATCGTCGCAGCCAAGCTTGGTGCAGCCGAGGCGTTGCTCGCCATGAACAAGGCGGAGGAAGCCAAGAGGGTATTGTCCGACTTGACGACGCCCGAGCCGGTCAATGCGCGGGTGGAGATGTGGCAGGGCAAGATCGAAGCGGCCCTCGGCCGGAGCGACGAAGCGGTTCGCCATTTTCGAAATGCCATCACGCTCGATCCAGGAACGGTCGGTGCATACATCGCGTTGGCTCAGCACTACACCGACACCAGCCGTCCGAGCGAGGCGGTGGCGGTTCTCGTCGAAGCCCAACGGAACGTACAGATCACTGCGGAGGTCCGGCGCCTGATGGGACGGGCGGAGCTCCAGCGAAACCAGTTGGACGATGCGATCGAGCACTTCGAGGCAGCCCTCGAACTGGAGCCACGGGATTCGTCTGCGCAGTTCGGCCTCGCGCAGGCGTACCGCCGCAAGGCGTCGCTCGACCAAGCGGCAGCCGCACTGGCCCAGGTCGAGGAAATCGACGCCAAGTTCCCTGGTCTCCAACTCGAGAAGGGGCGGCTCGCTGAAGCACGAGGGGACCTGCAGGCGGCCATTGCGAGCTATCGCGAAGCCTTGGTGCAGACTCCGAACGATGCTGCGCTCAAGTCGCGCCTGGGCGCATCGCTCGTGCTCAGCGGCGAGCTGAAGGAGGCCGAGTCGTTGTTGCGCGAGGTGCTCGAGGCGCAGCCGTACTCCGCCGAGGCCGAGCATTACCTCGGCCGCATCGCCCTCGAGAGGAACCAGCTCGAGGAGGCGCGGCTGCGTTTCGAGCGAGCATCGCGCCTCGAGCCCAATAGTGGTCTTTACCGCATGTATCTCGCCTGGAGGGCGCTCGAATCGAACGAGATGGCCAACGCGTTGCGAGAGCTCGATGCGGCGCTCGAGCTCGACCCCACCCTCGGTGACGCATACTGGCTGCGCGCCCGAATTCGCATCCGCGCCGGTGTCGTTCGAGACGCGCTCGCCGACCTGCAAAAGGCGCTCGAGCTCAATCCCGGCCGAATCGAAGCCTGGGCGGCCATGGCCGAGTGCCACTATCAGCTCGGGCAGATGAAAGAGGCGATTGCCGCCTTGCAAAAGGCCGTGCAAGGGCGGCCGGATCGCGGCTACTGGTGGTACAGGCTCGGACGAATGCAGCTAGACGACGGCCGGATCGATCAAGCGTTGGCATCGCTCAGCGAGGCGACTTCGCTCGGCGACAAAGAGCCGGACGAGAGCGGCTGGCTGGCGGACGCTCATCGGCTCATCGGGGACATCTACTACGCACGCAAAAAGCGTCGGGACGCGGTGGTCGAGTACGGCCGGTACCTGGAGCTCGCCGACAACGACGCCATCGATCGGGCGGACGTTCAAGCCAAGCTTCGGCGGATCGGCGAGGGCCTCAACTGAGGTCAGCCGAGCTGCTCGGAGCCGAACGCGTGCGGCAGCAGGGAGGCGAGCGTGTGCTCCGTCCAGTCGTCCGCCACGTAGCTGCGGATGACCAGATCGGGAACGAGCTCGTGGAGAGACTGCCGGCAGATACCACAAGGCGGCGTGGGGCCTGGCGCGTCCGAAGCGATGGCAAGCGCCACGAGCCTGCGCTCTCCGGCGCACACCGCAGCGGCCAAGGCCGCGCGCTCGGCGCAGATCGTCGCGCCGTAGCTGGCATTCTCGACGTTGCATCCCACGAAGATCATACCGTCCTCGGTGCGCAAGGCGGCCCCGACCGCGAACCCCGAGTAGGGCGCGTAGGCGTTTGCCCGCGCAGCAAAGGCGGCCTCTCGCAATGCTTGCCAGTCGCGTTCGTTCATCACAGCGAATCGAGAATACCCGAAAGCAGCGCCCGAAACCTCGACTGTACGCGCCGGGCGGTATCCTGGACCTCTTGATGGCTGAGCGGGCCTGCGGAAAGGCCGGCGGCTAGATTCGACACGCAGGAGATCCCGAGGACCCGCATCTTCATGTGGCGCGCGGCGAGCACCTCGAGCACCGTGCTCATGCCGACCACGTCCGCGCCGAGGGTGCGCAACATCCGTACTTCCGCCGGGGTCTCATAGGCGGGTCCGAGGAGCCCGGCATACACGCCACGCCCGAGCTCGAATCCGAGATCGTTGGCGACGCCGCTCGCGAGCTCGATGAGGTCGGGGGCGAACGCTTCGGTCATGTCGACGAAGCGAGTCCCGAGCAGGTCGTCGTTCGGTCCGATCAAGCTGCTGGTGCCGGTCAGGTTGAGCTGATCGGTGATGGCCATGAGGTCGCCGGGCTCGAGCTCGGGCGAGATGGCGCCCGCGGCATTGGTCACGATCAGGGTTTCGGCTCCGAGCCGGCCCATCAGCCGAACACCGAACACGACCTCGGCGGCAGAGCGGCCTTCGTAGAGATGTGTCCGCCCCTGCATCACGATGATTTGCTTCCCAGCCTTACGGCCGGTGACGAGATTTCCTGCATGTCCGGAGACGCTCGAAAGGGGCATGCGCGGGATTTGCGCGTACGGAATTGCGTGCGCTTCCTCCAGGGCGTCGGCGTAATCTCCGAGGCCGGAGCCGAGCACCATCGCAACGTCGGGCTTGCCGGTGTGCTTGCGGACCGCCTCGACGGCTTGATCGAGCGCTTCCATCATCGCACCCGCATTGTACGCGACCTCGGCTATAGTGCCCGCCGCGATGAGAAGTCGAGTCGGGATGGCCGGTCTAGCGCTCTTGGTGGCATGCTCGGGCAGAACTGCGGCCGGGCCCGAGACCGAAACGCCCCTGGAGGTCGTGGACACGCTCGTCGCGCCGGAGGTGATCGAGCCTCCCCGATTGGTGTCGATCGTCCCGCGTTCGACGGCAGTGGAGGTTCCGAGAGACTGCGCCAATCCGGTCGAAGAGCGATGCAACGCCATCGATGATGACTGTGACGGCATCATCGACGAGGGCTGCGGCTACGGCAGCGGTCTCATTCAGGTCACCGCCTCGTGGAACACCGGCTCCGACATCGACCTCTACGTCAAGGGACCTCTCGGCGACACATTGAGCTTCCAGCGGCTCTCGACGCCGACCGGGGGGCGCGTCGATCACTCCGGGCGCGGGGACTGCACCGACATGCCCAACCCGCGAGTCGAGAACGTACGCTGGGTGGACGAGCGACCGATTGCCGGAATATACGAGGTCGAGATCCACTACTGGGGGGAGTGCATCACCGGCGGCGGGCCGACGGAGGTGACCGTTTCGGTCGCGGTGGGCCGGGAGATTGCAGGCCAGTATCGTCACAGCCTGCTCCCCGGTGAGCGAATCCGGATTCTTCGTTTCGTAATCCAATGACCGTTCGCCGGGACTGGTGGTTCCTGTTTTGTTTGGCTGCGCAGGGGTGCTTGGTCCTGGCATCCTCCGTTTGGGCGCGTTCGGGGTCCGCGCCTTCCACCGTCGTCATCTGTCTCGGGCTGTCCTTTGCGCCCTACGCCGGTCTGCTCGCCCTCGCGCCCGCTTTCGACAAGCGCTCATTGGACCGCGTTGCGGCGATTGCAGCGCTGCTGTTCGGGGTCGCCTTCGTGCTGGCGCCCCCGGTGATGTCCGACGATCTCTACCGTTACCTCTGGGAAGGGCGTCTGTGGCTCGAAGGGGTCAATCCATATCGACTGGCTCCCGACGACCCGGCGTTGGCGTATCTACGCGACGGCTCGTGGAAGCCGATCAACAACAAAGCGCTCGTCAGCATTTATCCGCCTTTGGCCCAACTCTCGTTCGTCGTGGCGGCTTGGCTCGGGGGCGAGGTTTGGATCATCAAGGCGCTGGCCCTCGCTGCACACGTCGTGTCTGTCCTCACCGTGGCGCGCATCGCGAGCGGCCGGAGAGCCGCGTTGGCTCTCGCGCTCAATCCGCTTTTGCTGGCCGAGGCCGCGCTCAACGGGCACTTCGACATCCTCACCGGCCTCGCTTTGCTCCTGACCGCTTGGGCGCTTGCGCGGAATCGGATCGTGAAGGCGGGGGTAGCCGTCTGTGCGGCCGTCGGCCTGAAGGTCGTCGGGCTGGTGTTGCTTCCGCTCTTTGCCCGTACGCCCAAGGCGCTCGGGGCGATTTCGCTGGTCTGTGGGTCGTTGCTCGTGCCGCTGGTGTGGTGGCGTCCTCTTCTCGATGACGGCTCGGGGCCGGGTCAGTTTGCGACCCGCTGGCAAGGCAACGAGAGCTTCTTCGCGATCGTCGACTGGCTCGCGCGCCAGGTTCTTTCGGCAGACGCCGCGGCGACTTGCTCGCGCGTGGTCGTCACGGCCGCCTTGCTCGTGCTTTGGGCCGTCCTACTACGGCGCCGACTGTCCCCACTCGACGCCAGCCGTGTCGTGCTCTGGGCCGTCCTTTTGCTGTCGCCGCAGGTTCACCCCTGGTATTTGGCGTGGCTCCTCCCCCTCGAGGTGCTGGCAGGAGGGGTCGCCGGCTTGGTTTGGAGCGGGGCCGTGCTCCTTTCCTACGTTCCGCTCGACCGTTGGGTCCGTGAGGGCGTGTGGGACATGCCTGCCTGGGTACAGCTTCTGAGCTATGCGATCGTGCTGATCGCGCTGATCCTAGACCCCCGTCGGCCCCGCCTGCGGCCCAGCCCCGGCGCATCGTGAATTCCCGCGCCATTCTGCTATCTTGGCCCGAGGTTGGGCACGGGTCGGGCGACTGCTCGGTTTTGGCTTGCAGGGAGAGCGCAAGCCTCTAGACTACGCGGCCCCAAACCCGAGGGATTCACGGATTCACCATGTACGCGGTCATTCAAACAGGCGGAAAACAGTATCGAGTCGCCGAAGGCGATACGATTCGCGTCGAAAAGCTAGACGGCGAGGTCGGCTCGAAAGTCGAGTTCACCGATGTGCTGATGGTCGGCGGCGATCAGGTCGCCGTGGGCAAGCCGCACGTGGGCGGAGCCAAAGTCACCGCCGAGATCATCGGGCAGGATCTCGCCAAGAAGATCATCGTCTTCAAGATGAAGCGCCGGAAGGGATATCGGAACCGCCGCGGTCACCGGCAACCCTATACCGAGCTGCGCATCGAGAGCGTGAAAGGCTGAGGAAGCGCCATGGCACACAAGAAAGGTCAGGGCTCATCCCGCAACGGCCGCGATTCCAACGCGCAATACCGCGGGGTGAAGGTCACCGGGGGACAAGAGGTCCCCGCAGGCAGCATTCTGGTTCGCCAGGTGGGCCAATCGTTCCAGCCCGGCGCGAACGTGGGCGTCGGCAAAGACTACACGCTTTGGGCCAAGGTTGATGGCGTCGTGAAGTTCGAGCGCCGCGGCCGCACTGGCAAGCGGGTCAGCGTCTATCCGGCCGACAACTGAGCGACTCCTTGCAGGAGCGGTTCCCGGCGCCGGAATTCGACTCCCCCTCGGGGAGCGTGTTTCCACCACCCGTCGGACGTAGGGTCTACTGCAACCGGAACCTCCGGCTCGACCAAGTCAAAGCCGTGGGCTTCGACATGGACTACACGCTCGCGATCTATCGCCAGGCGGAGATGGATCGGTTGAGCATCGAGGCGACGGTCGCAAAGCTCGTGGAGCAGGGATATCCCGAAGAGCTCCTTACCATGAAGTACCGGACCGACTTCCCCATCCGGGGGCTCCTCATCGATCGCAAGCTCGGCAACGTGCTCAAGATGGATCGCTACCGGTACGTGAAGACCGCCTACCACGGATTCCGAAAGCTCACGCGGGACGAGCGGCGGCACGCCTATCACACCCGACGGCTTCGGCCGGGCACCGGAAGGTATCACTGGGTCGATACCCTCTACTCCCTCTCCGAGGTGGCCGTGTATGCAGCCGTGGTGGAACACCTCGAAAGCCACGGCCGAAGCGTCGACTACGGAAAGCTCTTCAGCGACATTCGCAGATGCGCCGATCTCTCGCACCAGGACGGATCCATTCTCGATGTCGTGCTTCAGGATCTTCCCCGCTACGTGGAGCGCGACCCGGAGCTCGGCGTCTTGTTCCACAAGCTGCGCAGCGCCGGCAAGCGTCTGTTCTTGGTCACGAACTCCGGTCCGGAGTACACCGACGCGATGATGTCGTATCTCCTCGACGATGCCCTCGAGGAGTACCCGAGCTGGAAGAACTACCTCGACTACATCTGCACCGCATCGAAAAAGCCCGGTTTTTTCACGGGAAAGACGCCCTTCGTCGACCTCCAGTCGGGCTCTGAAACCCGAGAGCTGGAGCGGGGCCGCCTTTATACCGGGGGCAACATTGCAGATCTGCAACGCGCGCTGGGCTTTGCGGGCGACGAGGTGCTCTACGTGGGCGACCATATCTACGGCGACGTGCTTCGCGCCAAGAAGGAGTCGACGTGGCGGACTGCGATGATCATCCAAGAGATGGATGACGAGCTTCGGGTCCTTCGGGAGCACGCAGTGGGGTTCGAACGAGCCAACGCCCTCGAGCAGATGCGGAATGCCGTCCAGGACGAGCTGCGGGAGCATCAGGCGCGGCTCAAGCGCGTCGAGCGCAAGCTCGCCGAGCACGAGTCCGGTCCGGAACGCGCATCATGGGACGCCAAGCGTGTTCGCCACCGGCGATCGATCGATCGCTTGCGCGCACAGCTCAAGGACGTCGATTCGGAGCGCTCGGCGCTCGACGAGGTCCTTTCCAAAGCGTTTCATCCGTTTTGGGGCTCTCTTTTCAAGGCCGGAAACGAGGTTTCGAGCTTCGGAAACCAAATCGAGCAGTACGGGTGCATCTATACTTCCCGCGCCACCAACCTCGCGCAGTACTCTCCGATGCACTACTTCCAAAGCCCGAGACACCGGATGCCGCACGAGATCGGCAGCACACCCGGCGTGTGATCGCGTTCTTTTTTTGTTCGCAATCGCTTCCGCTTGTCTATACTGCGCAGCAATCAACCTGCGCGACAACTGACAATGGAGCGTGACATGGCGAAAGCAGCCACCAAGACAAGCAAGAAGCGGACGTCGAAAAAGTCTTCGTCCAAGAAGTCCACGAAGAAGTCCACGAAGAAAGCCACCAAAAAGGCAGCGCCGAAGAAGGCCGCCAAGAAGCAGGCTTCCTCGTTGAAGAAGAGGGCAGAGAAGGCACGCGCCAAGATCAAAAAGGGCGTGAAGAAGGTTCGCAAGGAGGCCGCCGAGGAGTTTGCCGATCTGAAGAAGGCGGTCAAGAAGGCTCGCAAGAAGGCTCGCAAGAAAGCCTCGAAGAAGGCCGAACAGGCGGTCGAGTCGGTCGAGGAGAAGTTCGAAGAGGCGACCGAAAAGCTGAGGCCGAAGAAGAAGACCGCCAAGAAAAAGACGGCCAAGAAGAGCACGTCGAAGAAGGCGCCCGCGAAGAAAAAGTAGCCTTGCCGGGAGACCATGGTGGGGGCGGCGTGTGAACGTCCGCGCCCGCTGGCGTCATTCGACCCAAGAATCGACCGGCTCGATCGCGCCAGGCTGCCAGCTGCCATCGAACCAGGCGCCAAGCGGCTGGTAGAGGCGTAACATCACGAACCAACCCTTGCCGGGGACGGTCTGGATCCAATTGCGTTCCGAGCCCGTGGGGGGCGTGGGACCGAAGTAGAGCGTCTTCGAGCCGTCCTCGTTCGGCGCGATTTCGCTGTCTTCGCTGCTCACGCTCGGTCTGGCCGTCCTCGGTGTTTGGAGCATCGAACGGGTCTGCGGGTCGTAGACCACCAGCGACCAAAAGCGTCCTGCTGGAACGTTCGCGGGGAGCGTCAGGCGGTAGGTTCTGCCGCCATCCAGGTACTTGCCGTTGGCGTCGGTCGCGCAGAGCACGTGCGCCACACCGGAACCGACCTGCTCCTCGACCATTGCGGGGCTGGTCGTCGCGCTCAGGTAGAAGAACGTCGCGCGGGCGTCCAGGAGCCGTACGCCATCACGTAGATGCGCGGTGGCGGCTGCGTGCCAGTGGTACCAGGTCGAGCCTTCGTCGAGGTAGAGGGCGTCGTTGCGGGGTCGAAACGCAAGCGCGCGTGCACTCGCGTTCGCGACGGCGGCCGCTTCCACCAAAATCGCCTTCATGCGCGCATCGGGCGCAAACGGCTTTCCTTTCTCGATTCCGACCGCTGCCAGCAAGCCGAGAATTTCGGGGCCGAACGCCGCTGCGGGCTCCTCTTGGATCATCGTGTCGATGTGCTCGTAGTAGCCGAAGTCGTTCGGGAAAATCGTTTGCAATGGTCTGCCGGAGACGCCGATGAAACGCATCTCCTCCTCCTCTTCCACGGGTGGCTCTTCCGTCGTTTCGCCGGCGCCTTCCTCCGCGTCGAGACCTAGGTCCTCGAGGAGCGGCACGTCGAATGGGTCGATCCGAATCGCCGCTTTCATCGCATCGGCGGCAACGCCTCGGTCGCTTTTCGCGTCCAAGGCTCGCCACAGGAGCAAGTTGCCGTAGGTGGGGGATTTGAAGATGAAATACTGCTCGGAGAGCTGCCCCTGATACTGGGGAGGGGCGAACAGGAACAGGCCTCCCGCTCCCTCGTCGGGCCCTGCGTCTCCGAAAGCCGCGACACGACGCCCGAAGAAATCGTCCACGACCCCCACCGCGTCCGGCGGGCTCTGCACGATCATCGCGCCGTCACGGAGGTCGAGCCACGTGCCGGCATAGATGCTCTCGGTGTCCCCCGTGAGGAAAAGTGTGTGGGAATCCATTGCCCGGTCGAAGATGGCGACGGTGGCGTTGTCGTCGACTCCAACGCTGCGAAAACCACGGCGGATCGCCACGCGCGACGCACCCGACACCGTGTGGAGAAACGCGTCCACGCCGCGGATGAAGTCGAGATGTTCGTAGAGCCGCTTCGTGGTTTGCTCGGTCGGCACGCCGTGTACCAGCTCGAGCACGCCCATGTTCGTCTCCACCCGCCGTGGTGCTCGAAGCGATGCCGGCACGTCGCTCCACATCTTTGGCCGTTTCCGCTCTCGTTTCGCTGGTGGGATTTCGGTGAGAAGCTCGATGTCCCCGGGCCGCCAAGTCCGATCGAACCACCCCGGCCCCGCGCCCCGAAGACGCAGCACGGCGTGCCAGCCCTTACCCGGCACGGTTTGAATCCAATTGGGTTTCTTCTTTTGCCGAGGGGGTCTCGGTCCGAAATCAATCGTGATCGACCCGTCTCGGGTCGGACGCGCCTCGCCCCGCGCGTCGCTCACGCTCCCGAAGCGTTGATCCGTTTGGAGCAAGGATCGGGTCTCGTTGTCGTACACCGTGACTGACCAGAGGTCCTCTGCCGGGATCTCGGGCGGCAAGGTCAGCGTGTAGGTTCGGCTTCCGTCGAGCAGGCGGCCTTTGGCATCGCGGAACGCCATCGCCGCCTGCGATGCGGATTCCGGCTCGCTCGGGCCGAAGGAGGACGCGTCGATTGCTGCGAAGTAGTGGAATCGCACGCGCGCGTCCGTCGAACCGACGCCATCCCGAATGAAATCGCGGCCGCCTTCGCCCAGAAGCGTCTGCCATTGGCGGTCCTCGTAGAGGTACGCGTCGGGGTCGCGGGGCGAAAACAGCAGCGCCCGCGCACTTGCATCGCCAACGGTCGCGGCCTCGGCGAGGATCGCCTTCATGCGCGCATCGGGTGCAAACCGCTTCCCTTTCTCGATGCCGATCGACGCGAGGAGCCCCAACACCTCGGGGTCTTGGCTCTCTGCCGGCTCTTCTCGGACCAGGGTGTGAATGCGCTCGAAGTAGCTCGCATCGCTCGGGTGAATGGTCTGCAAGGGCAAACCCGAGATGTCGACGAAAGGATTCGGTGGTGGCCTGCGGGCCTCCTTCAGCGGATAAATCTTGAGATACTTCTTGAAGCTCCCGACGGCCGGCTCTGGTCGCCCGCCGATGAGAGGCCCCCGGAACACCGCCCAGACGCCGTAAGTGCGCGACCGTACGGCAAACTCGCTTTTCGGGACGAGGCCCTCGTAGCCCGGCGGGACGACCACGTACATGCCGCCGCGCCCTCGATCCGGGCCCGCTTTCCCCGTGTCGATCAGGTGACGACCCCAAAAATCATGAAGGGCGCCTTCGACGTAGGGTGGGGTCTCGATGACGATCGGTCCGCCCTTGAGATCGATCCAGGCGGTTGCATAGACCGCGTGGCTGCTCGGCGTCAGGAACAGCGAACGTGCGTCCATCGTCGCTTCCGTCACCAGCACCGTGTAGTTCGGGAGTGCGCCCGCGTCGTAGAGCCCCTGTCGCATGGCGACCATCGAAGCGCCTGGGACGGTTCGCAAGAACGCGCGAGACGCACGCATGAAGTCGAGGTGGTCGTAGACCGTTTCCACGGTTTTCGCGTCGGGCAGCCCGTCGAAGAACCCAAGCGTGCCGATTCGCGTCCGCACCAAGTCCGGGGTCAGCACGGCCCGGGGCGGCGGAGCATAGGACTCGACGGGCGCCTCGCCGGGAGCTTGCGTGCCGGCGCATCCGGCCAGCAGCGAAGCCAGCAGCCACGACGCCACACGGTTCATCGGTGGAGCCAAGGGGGATCGAACCCCTGACCTTCGCACTGCCAGTGCGACGCTCTCCCAGCTGAGCTATGGCCCCGAAAGGGAGCCCGGCTTAGCAACCCTGAGCCCTGGGCGCAAACGACCCCCGGATTTCTTGACGTTTCGCCCCGTCCCAGCGAAACGAAACAGACCATGCGCGCAGCCCTCCTGTGTCTGGCCCTGCTCACCGCGTGCAGCAGCTACGACGACCTGCCGCTACTCGAGGTGGACGCGATCGAGCCTTCGGAGATCGAGCCGGGCGGCACGCTGCGCATCCACGGCCGCGGCTTCCCGTTGGGCCACGCGCCCGAGATCGTGCTTCGCGGCTCAGTCTATCGGCCCGGGCAGAGCAGGGTGAAGGCGGAGGTACGGCTGACCGGCATCGTGGAGTCCGATTCCCTCGTCGAGGTCCCGGTGGATGACGCCTTGATCGAGGCCCTCGGAGGACGCGCCACGATGGACGGAGAGCTGCGGATCGGGTTCCGTACCGCGGACGGCCGACGCGACGTGTTCGCGTCCGAGCGAGCTCGAGTCGATTTCCTCCCCGACACGCCGACGCAGCTCCTCGCACAGAGCATTCGCGAGGAGCGCACGAGCACGGAGCCGCTCGCCGCGGAAGGCTTCGGGGTCGAGCTTTCCCGCGAAGAGCTCGGCACGGTGGGAGTTCGCGTCGTCTCGGTTGCCCCGGGCAGCCTCGCGGCCAAGCAGGGCCTCGAGCCGGGGGACGTCGTCATGGGGCTCGACGGCGTTCGCATCTACGGTTGGCGGGACTTCGTCCCCGATCCGAGCAAGAGCGAATCGAAGGTATTCGTCGCTCGGGACGGCCTGCGCGGTGTGCACGCGCTCCGATGGCCACACGAGGCCTCCGAGTCGCCCCTGGATCGCGTCGCGCTTTCGCTTTTCGTTCTTCTCGGGTTGGCGCTCGGCTGGGTCTCCCCAGCGGCGCTGGGAATCCGCGCCCGGTTGTCGAGAGTCGCGCCGTCGATGTGGATCACGCGCCTGAGCCTCACGCTGATGCTCGCCGCGCTCCTCCTCACCGTCTCCTCGCTTCAGTGGGCGACCATGTGGATCGTCGTGCTCGGCGTGTTTGCCGCGCTCTTCACGCTGGCCACCAAGGATCGCGCGGGCGCCGCCAGCTTCGCGCTGACCATGGTTTCTACCCTCACCGTGATGCTGCTTGCCCGCACTGCCAGCATCGCGGAGATCGTCGCCGCGCAGAGCCCGGCTGCGCTGCGCTGGTATCTCTTCCAATCACCAGCGTCGTTTCTCGCCTTCGGCGTCATGCTTCACGCGATCGGCACGGTATGCGCCAAGGCCCGACTCTCGGGCGCGTTGTACGCCGCTGCATCGGCGGTGCTCGCCGCGACCCTCTTCCTCGGGGGCATGCCACTCGACGACATGGCACGGGGCATCGCGATTCTCGCGGCAAAGGCGGCCGCCGTCCTCGTCGCAGCCCACGCTTTCGAGATGCGCATCAAGACGGCCGTCACGCTGTCCGCGCTCGGATTGCTGCTCGCATTGCTGAGCTTCTTCGTGCCGCTCGAGCCGCTGTTTCCAGCCTGGAGCGCCCTTGCCGTGGGATGCGTCACCGCGCTCGGGGTGCGCGCCATCGTGCCACCCCTGCGTCGCGTCTCGGCGCCGGTCCCGGTCTAGGTCCGCGCCAGGAAGTCGACGAGCTGCGCCCGCTGCTGCTCGGAGGGAGAGAGAAACTGAAGGCCCGCTTCGTAGCCCCGCTCACCGACGGGGTTGCTCCAGCGAATCGAGGCGGCGCATTCGAACGGCGATCGATCCGGATCCTCGATACCGTCCTGCGTGAGGAAGAAGGTGACCGTGACCACCTCACCCGCAGACAGCGGTCGAGCAAACACGATCGCAGCGCCCCCAGCGCTCAAGTTCTTCATTTCGGCGTGGAGCGTCTCGCCCGAGATGGTCAGCTCGCACGAGATCCGAACCGGATAACGCGCATGCTGCCTCGGCTCTCGACCCCCACCCACCCCTTCATGATGATCAAGAAGAGGTGGGGAGCAAAATTGCTGGCGCTAGTGAAGCTCGGATCGCCGCGCTCGCGAGCGCATCCGAACCTCTTCCGCTTCCGCGCTCAGCTCGGCGTCCTCGGGCTGATCCCGCAGCAACTTCCCGTAGATCGCGAGGGATCGCTTGAAATGACCTTGTTCGGCGAGGATGCGGGCCATGGTTCGAGTGGGAAAAGGCTCCTCGAACGTTCCGGCGCTTCTGGAAAAAACGCCCGCAGGAGGCCGGCTCGAAGAGGCGGTCAGGCCGCCCTCCTCGCTCTCGGGTCCAGGGTGGGGCGTAGGCTCCCAAGAGGAAAGAGGCGCCGTCTCGGGCTCCATGTTGTCCTCCACCACAGTCGCAGTGGCTGCCGCTGACGATGAGTCGGGTTTCGCCGACGGCGCTGATTCGGCCCCCATCGCTCTTGGTGAGCCCGAAGATGGGCCTGCCGCAGCCTCCGGCTCCGATCCGACCCTGGGCACCACCACCTCCGAGCTGCGTCGGACCCGCGTGTCCTGCTCCTCCTCCGACCGCGGCGTTGCCGCCGCCGCGGTCTGTAGCGCCCATTTCGCAAAACCGAGCACCTTGCCCAAGACGCCCTCCGGCTGCGAACCGCTCTGCTGGTTTCGGATCGCCTGAATGAGCTGCCCACGACTCATCGCGTAGGTGTCGCTCACTCCCAATCGCTCGGCCTCGTCCCGGAGCTCCGGGGTGGTCAGGTTGTAGAGTCGGGTCAGATCCATCGAGCCAGCTCCGGGCTCGACTGTTGTAGCGCGTTCTTGGCCTGGTCGCAGTCTCGATCGATCTGTTGCCGCAACGCATCGAGCCCATCGAACTTCATCTCGCCCCGTAGGCGCGCTGCAAAGCCGATTCGCAAATTTCGGCCGTAGAGGTCTCCGTCGAATCCAAACAAGTGCACTTCCACCGAACGCCCCGCATCGAAGGTCGGACGATTGCCGAGGTTGGCCACACCGTGGATCTGCCCGCGCCCCGCATCGCCGAGCACGCGCGCCACCACGGCGTACACGCCGTCTTTGGGCAATTGAATCGACTCGACGTCGAGGTTCGCGGTGGGAAATCCGACCTGCCTTCCGCGGCGGTCACCCGCAACCACGCGGCCGGTGATTTCGTGAAACCGGGTCATCATCGCCGCCGCATCCTCTACGTTCCCGTCTTCGCTCAGGATTCGCCGGATGCGCGTCGAAGATACCGCTTCACCCTTGAACATGACCGGCTCGACGAGCTCGACCGAGAATCCTTTACGCTCGCCCCAGCTTCGCAGGGTGTCTACGTTGCCGGACCGCTTGTGGCCGAAGTGAAAATCCGGCCCCACCACGACTCCCTTGGCGTGGCACGCATCGAGCAGCACGCGTTCGACGAATCGAGCCGGGGTGGTCTTCGCGAATGCGTTGTCGAATGGGAGGACCACCACATCGTCGCACCCCGCCCCCTTCAGCAGCTCGACGCGCCGCTCCATGCTCGTGATCAGCAGGGGAGCACGCTCGGGGGCCAGCACGGCGGTCGGATGCGGGTCGAAGCACATCGCCAGCGTCTCCCAGCCCTGGGCCTCCGCGGTCCGCTTTGCCGCGTCGACGAGCGCCCTGTGGCCCAGATGAACGCCATCGTGGTTACCGGGAGTGACGACGGAGGGGATTTGGCGCATCAGCTCGAATTTACGGGGGGACCTGCGGCTCCTTCACCCCCCTACAGCGGCCTCGGAGACACTTCAACACGAATGCGATCGACGGCCACCTTGGTGACGCCGCGCTTTGGGTACGGTATGCTGGAAAACATGGGGAAATCGAAGGGGCGGGCAGCTTCGGCCGACGAGGCTCCTTTTGAAGAAGTCATGGAGCGCCTCCAGGCGGTCGTCGAGCAGCTCGAAGAGGGAGATTTGCCTCTCGAAGCGTCTTTGGCGATGTTTGAAGAGGGGGTTCGCTTGTCGCGGGCCGGAGCAAAACGACTGGACGAAGCGGAGCGAAGGGTAGAGGAGCTGCTCGCAGCCGGGGATGAGCTGCAAACGAGCCCTCTCGAAGAAAGCGAAGCGGGGGAGCAATGAGCAAAGTCCTCACGGTACCAACACACTTCAACGACATCGGAGAGCTCTCCGAGGGATTTCTCGATCGTGTCGAGGAGGACATCTTGATCCTCTACGGGCCGGTCGCTTACGAAGACGGCGCCGAGATCGAATTCGCCGTCCTGCTTGCCGACGGGACGCCTGCGCTGCAAGGCACGGGGATCGTGCGCGCCGCCGTCGATGGCGGCGCCGAGCGCGTGCCAGAAACCCGCTACGACGTCGTCGTCGAGCAACTGCAATTGGAAGGCCGCTACGAGGTGGTGTTCGAGAGATTGATTCTCGCGCGTCAGGCGGTTTCCGAGCGGCCGGAAGCCGACGAGGTCATGTCGATCCCGCCGGCCGCGGAGCTCATGTCGGTTCCGCCGACAGAGGAAGTCACGTCGGCCGCATTCGAAGACGCGGAGCCGTCGATGCAGGAGGGGCTCGAGGTCGAGCCTGCAGATGACTCGGCTCCGGACACCGTGCCGCCCGAATCCTCCTCCGAAGAAGACGAAGCGCTGCTAGACGACGACCAAGACCTCGACGAGGAGCCTGCCACGGTGATTGCGACAGTCGATCCGCAAGCGATCATGGCCGAGGCCGCCCAAGAGGTCGCTCGAGACATCGCTGAAGAGGTCGCCCAAGACGACGACGAAGCGGTCGACGAACCACGAGACGACGAAGAGCCCGAGGCCGTTTTCGAGGGAACGCTGAAGCTCGACTCCATGTACGCTTTCGAGCACGGAATCGCCTCGGAGCCGAGAGTGGGAATGCCGGTGCCGATGCCATCCATGGCCGCTCCTCCCGACGCGCCCCCATCGCCGCCAGTGCTTCGTCTCGCCGAGCCGCCGCAGGGGCTGACCCGCCCCTCCTTGGCACAGCCGCAAGAGGCGCTTTTTCTGACGGACGACGAAGTGAGCGACGTGCACACGACCGGCCTCTTCGCCTACGAGGACGCGCTGCCGATTCCGTCCCGGCCGCCCCTACCAGACCCGAACCGGCCGCGGCAGGTGGCTGCCGTTGAAGCTCTCGACGCGGACGACGTCGAAGACGCATACTCCGATGACGATGAATACGAAGAAGTGCGTCTCAGCGATTTCGCGGGCACTGCTGAAGAGGGCTGACGCGGTATGATCCGTGCGGTTGCCATCATCGTTTGTGCGCTCGGCCTGCTGACGGCCTCCGAGGTCAGCGCGGACGCGGTCGTCAACGTCAAAGTTCGCAATGCACAAAACCAAGCCGTAGACGGTCGCGTAGAGCTGAGCGGGGACGGCGGCCGCTTCACCTGCACAACCAATCAGGGAAGCTGCACGATCCGCTCCGTTCCCGGGGGACGGTACACCGTCGTATTCAAGCCGAAGAGCGGGAGCGCGACCGCGCCGAAGAAAGTCATGATCCCGCCTGATGGAAGCGCGGATCTGTTCATCGCCGCCAAATAGCTCTCAAGTTGGCAGAGGACCGGTCTGAAATGGCATCATTTCAGAGGGGGATAAGCGAGCGAGATGCGCAGAGGCTGGATACTGCCCTGGCTGGGGGGCGTCGTCGCGTTGACGTGTGCGACGCTCGCGCATGCCGAGGACACGTCCGGCCCCGCTGCTGAGTCGCGCGAGGCGAGACCGGCGGAGATTCAGAACAGCTTCAGCGGTCCGACTGGAGGCATTCGGATCATCGACGCGGGCTCCGGCCCGAAGGGGACGTTTCGGCTCGCGCTGAACACCGAGTTCTTCGTCATACGGGATTTCTTCGTTGCGAGTGATCGCGCGCACGCATTCGCAGGCAACTTGTCACTGAGCGTTGCGGCGACGAAGTACCTCGAGGTCTTCGCCTCCGCCGAGGTCACGTCCGCTTGGGACGACTCGAACGATCCCTTGTTGATCCAGCGGGTGGCCGATGTGCTACTCGGGGTCAAGGGCTTCTACCGCGCAAAGCCGTGGGTCACGGTCGGCGGCGATGCCAGCATCGTCTTTCCAGGCGGCGTGGGCGACGCCCAAGCGACCTTTCGAGCGACGAGCTTCGGCTTTCGCGGCAACGTGCGCTTCGACCTCAGGGACCTGAATCGCCGCGAGGTTCCGCTGATCGTGCGCTTCAACACGCAATACTGGTTCGACAATTCGGCCCAGCTCACCGCCGGGATCGAGGACCAGAGATTCGAGGCGCTCGGGGGAGCGGTGCCACCGTCGATGGAGACGCGCCATTTGCTGACCCCCTTCGAGCGGTACGCGTACGGCGTGAACCGCACCGATCGAGTGCGCATCGCAGCCGGTTTCGAAGCGCCCCTCGAGGCCGGCAAGGTGGGCCTCCGCCCCATGCTCGAATGGCAGTGGGACGTTCCCGTCGACCGCCGAGGATTCGACTGCACGGAAAGCTCCGGCCCCGGCGATGATCAATGTCTGAGCGACGCCGGGCTCAGCGCGTTTCCCATGATGCTGACCCTCGGCTTGCGCATCCTTTCGCCGCCGGTGGGGCTCGCGTTTACCGTCGCAGCCGATGTCGGTCTCACCGGGACGCGGGACTTCGTGCGGGAGCTCGCACCGACCGCGCCCTACAACGTCATCATCGGCGTCGCCTATGCGTTCGACCCTCGACCCGCGGCGCGGGTCTCGGCTCCTGTCGAGCCGGAGCCCGAGCCGGCCGAGCCCGCGGAGGTCGCGCCGCCGACAGGCCGGGTGACCGGACGCATCCTCGACGACGGCACCGGCAAGCCAGTGGCTGGCGCGGTCGTCACCGTGTTGGGCGCGGAGGCATCCCCGCAAGTCACCGATGCCGAGGGCCGCTTCGTCAGCTTCCTTCTTCCGGTGGGCGAAGCATCGTTCGAGGTTTCGCATCCCGAATACCGTACGTCGCAGTGCACGATGACCGTACCCTCCGAGGCGGACTGCGCGCTCGCTCCATCGAGCGTCCACGGGACGCTGCGGGTCGTCGCGATCGACCGCAAAGGCAAGCCGGTGCCCAGTCTCTCACTCCAGGTGCGGGGGCCTTCCGAGCACGTCCTGATCTCGGACGAAACGGGCGGGGCGAGCGTCAGCGCGATTGCACCGGGGTCTTACACCGTTTACGTGGACGACCCTGCCTATCTGATCGCGCTCCGGGACTTCGATGTCCGTCCGCGCGAAGAGACCGCGGTGCAGATCCGCATCCTGCCGAGACCCGCCCGTCCGCGGGTCGTCATCAAGACCGCCGAGATCGGTCTTCGGCGGCAGATCAGCTTTGCATTGGGGAGCGACGAGATCCTTCCGAACAGCGAGCCGATCCTCATGGAGGTCGCCGACGCGCTCATTCGAAACCCGGATCTGGAGCTCATCGAGATCCAAGGTCACACCGACAGCCGTGGCGACCTCGAGGTCAACATGCTGCTCTCGCAAAGGCGTGCGGAGGCCGTCCTGCAATGGCTGGTCCAGCATGGGGTGCAGCCCGCGCGTCTGACGGCCAAGGGCTACGGACCGACCCGTCCGCTCGCGCCGAACATCACCGCCTACAATCGCGCACGCAACCGTCGCGTGCAGTTCAAGATCATACGCCGCGTGGACGTGACCGCCGCCGCGCCACCGTGACCCAGAGCAAGAGCGCGATCAATCCCGCGCTCCAAGGTGCTACCGGCGAGCCGCCGGTAGTGCGGCAGGCGCTGCAACCACCGCCGTTGCTTGGCGCGGCGCCGGGCTCGTCGCAGACGAGTGGCTCGCCATCGGCATCCGTCTCGCAGTTGAGCAACAGACCGCCCATCGGTGTTGGATCGCACGAGGCGTCCAAATCGCCAGGCGGATAAATGTCGCAAATCGCGTTGATGTCGTCGAGCTCGAGCGTGCGCTTGTCGACGGAATCGCGCTCTGCGACGGCAAACATGGTGGCCTCTTCGAGGTCTGAATGCCCGATCCCGATGAAGTGTCCCGCTTCGTGCGTCACGATGCTTCGCAAGTCTGCCGGGCCGGGGACGCCGGGGCTGCCCGCGGGGCATCCGGTGTCGGGGCAGTCGTCGTAGGGCCCGCCCGCGTTGAAGCGCGATGCGAGCTGGTCGTTGACCATCATGTCGGCGTCGAGGATCTCGCCGGTCGTCGTGTTGTGCCAGACGATGGTGACGGCAAATGCAAACGGGTCGTAGCCGGAATCGTCTTCGTCTGCGCAGGGATCCTTCCAAGGGTCGAGGAATGCAATGGTGTTGACGTTGCCCGTGGTGTTGAACTCGGCTCGCTGGCAGGTCGATGGCTGCAAGGGCTTGAAGATCACGTTGGGGGGATTGTCGCTGCCCACCGCCACCGTGCGTGCGTCACAGTCGACGTCCCGCCAAGCGGCGAACGAGGCATCGATGGCGGCTTCGATGTCGGCGTAGTCCATCCAGGTCGAGCCCCGGGAGTCGATCGCGTACGACAAACACGGGTCCTTCCAGACCAGGGGCGCGCCTCGCTCGACGCAGTCCGCGGTGCCGACCTGCGCGCCGCCGTCGGTGGTCATCCGGCAATAGGCCGAGGCGCGCGCCGCCGACAATCCTGCCACGAGCGCCAACGAAGCGGCCGCTGCGCGAAGCGGGAGACTACTCACCGGCACCACCTGCGTTCTGCTCCGCCAAGGCCCGAACCCGGGAAAGGAATGCGTCGAGGCGCTCCGATTGGGGAAGCGCGCCCAGGCTCTTTTCGAGTCGGCCTTGGGCGTTTCGGCGCACCAGCATCAGCCCTTCGCGGCTCTGGGTGACCGTCTCGACACCCTGCTTCACGCGGACGCGCATCACACCCTGTGCCATGCCTACGGGGCGAAAGGCGGCGTATGGGCCGCCGCCTTTTATGAACACCACGACCCGCTCGCCGACCGCGAAGGAGGCTTCGCCCTCGACTCGCATGCCGATCTCGCCGATTCGGCCGCCCATCGTTTCGACGATGACCTCCGAATCGTCCACAGCGCCTCCTCGAACGTCTCGCTCGACCCCGATGCGGTGCCAGGTGCCCAAGGTCCCGTCGACACGCTGGAAAGACTCGGAAAACAGGACCCGGCCGAGCACGATGCGGTCCGCATGCGCGACCAGCTCTTCGAGCTCGAGCCCTTTCACGATGGAGCCTTCGGCAGGGCTCGCCACCACCAGGGCGGCGAGCAGGATTCCCGTCAGCCCCGGGAGCAGCCTCATTCTAAGCATTTCCTAAACGTGGCGGTCCGGGAACCCCGCGTCAAGCAATCCGCCACACACGATCTCGATTGACAATTTCCCCTAAATTTTCGTACATCTCGCTCCATGTATCAGGACCTGTTGTCTCGCCATCTACGATCGGTGATCGGGGCGGTGTGTGTCATGGCGCTCGGTGGTTGCGATGTCGCGAAGTTCACCGCGGACTCCACGGCCGGCCTTTTCTCGCGCGCAGCCCCAGCATTCGAGTCCTATTGGGACTACGACCTGGCAGGCGAGGCCGTTCCCGCGACGATCGTCCAGCTCGAGGGCATCTTGCGGGTCGTCCCTGACAACGACGCCATTCTCATGCAGCTTTCGCAGGCTTACATCGCGTACGCCTACGGTTGGATCGAGGTGGAAGTCGAGGAGCTCGAGTTCGAAGGCGAGTACACCGCAGCCAACGACCAGCGACGACGTGCGCGCACGATGTACTTGAGGGCGATGGATCTCACCAGACACCGCATCCGGTTGTGGCACCCCAAGGTCGATGACGCCGTGGGCGGCAGCATCGAGGACCTCGAGACTTGGCTCAAGAACGAATTCGTCGACGAGGGTGATGCCGAAAGGCTCTTCTGGCACGGATATGCGTGGGGCTCCTACATCAACACCGCCAAGGACGACATGGAGGCCGTCGCCGACCTCGCCTACGCCAAGGCGTTCGTGGCGCGTTCGATCGAGCTCGATGCCGATTACTACAACGCGTCCGGGTACACGTTCATGGGTGTGGCCACTGCATCGGAGATGGCGGGCGACATGGACACGGCGAAGCTCTATTTCGAAAAAGCCCTCGCCCGCACGGAGGGAC
>DATIUW010000345.1:0-32171 GCA_035466435.1 Polyangiales bacterium
ACAGTCCTCGAACCTCAGTCCCCGAACGCCGATCCTCAGCGACCGTCTGCTGTGGGAGCTTTGTCCTCGTGATCTCCTTTGCGCGGGTGCGTGGGGCGGGCTGACGCCCTTTCGGGGGAACCCACGCACCCACGCAAAGGAGATCACTCATGGGACTCATCGTTCAGCAACGGGCACTCGAGGCGGCCGGTGAGCTTCGACAGGTGCTGTCGGTCGTGCGCAAGCGGGACAAGGCGCTTTTCGACCAGATACACCGGGCGATGAACAGCGTCGTGCTCAACATCGCGGAAGCTGATGGCAATGACGCAGGAACCGCGAAGGCCCGCTTTGCGAGCGCCTGCGGCTCCGCGAAGGAAGTCCGTGCAGGGCTTCGGCTCGCCGTCGCATACGGCTACATGACGGCTGCGAGCATTCAAGCCGTCGACACGGCGCTCGACGAGGTCTGCGCCATGTCCTGGCGACTGTCGGGCCGCTAGCAGGTCAGCGCCAGCGTCAGCGTCAGCGGTCCTCGATCCCTACAAAATCCTCGCCTCTGCTGCGTCTACCGTGTTGCTCAGCAGCATTGCGATCGTCATTGGGCCGACGCCGCCTGGGACCGGCGTGATGTAGGACGCGCGCTTCTTTGCGCCTTCGAACTCGACGTCGCCGGTCAGCGTGCCGTCTTCGAGTCGATTGATTCCGACGTCGATCACGACGGCGCCATCCTTTATCCACTCGCCCTCGACGAGATGGGGGCGTCCGACTGCGGCGATGACGATGTCCGACTCCCGGACTCGGCTGGCGAGATCTTCGGTTCGCGAGTGTGCGATGGTGACCGTCGCATGCTTTTCGAGAAGCATGAGAGCGATGGGTTTTCCGACCAAAGTGCTGCGCCCGAGGACCAGCGCGCGCTTGCCCTTGGGATCACAGCCGATGTGCTCCAGCATTTTCATGCAACCGCTGGGTGTGCAGGGACGAAGCCCCTTGCGTCCCACGGTCAGAAGCCCGGCGTTGAACGGATGAAGGCCGTCGACGTCTTTGGCGGGGTCGATCGCATCCACGATCGTCTGATCGTGCAGATGGTCGGGCAACGGGAGCTGGACCAGGATGCCATCGATGTCGTCGTCCCCGTTGAGCTCGAAGATCAACGCGAGCAGATCCGCCTCCGATGTCTCCGCAGGTAAGCGATGCACCCTCCCCGCGATCCCGGCCTTGGAGGCTGCTCGCTCCTTGTTGCGGACGTACACCTGAGAGGCCGGATCGTCGCCCACCAGCACCACGTCGAGCCCCGGAGCCCGATTGTGGGTGGCGCGGAAGGCCTCTGCGCGTCTCTTGACCTCAGCCCGCACCTCGTTGGCGAGCGCTTTGCCGTCGATCAACTCTGCCATGGGTCGGGGTCTATCAGGAGCGCAGCCGGTTCTCAAACCAGCGTGTCCCCGGTGGAAATCACGGCCTGTCGTGGTATGCCGCGTGGCCATGTTCGACGCCGTCTCACCGCAGGTCTCGTTCCCGGAGCTGGACTCCACCCAGCTCGCCTTTTGGGACCACGCCCGGATCTTCGAAAAGACGCTGAGCGGCGGGGAGAACAAGGAGGCTTTCGTCTTCTACGAGGGCCCTCCTACGGCAAACGGGATGCCGCACCCCGGGCACGTGCTGACGCGCGTGATGAAGGACGTGTTTCTTCGCTACCGGACGATGTGCGGCTACTTCGTGCCCCGACGCGCAGGATGGGACACCCACGGTCTCCCAGTGGAGGTCGAGGTCGAAAAAGAGCTCGGCATCAGCGGCCGTGAGGCCATTCAGGAGTACGGCGTCGAAGCGTTCAGCCGCAAGTGTATCGAGTCGGTGTTCACGTACATCGGCGAGTGGCGGAAGATGACCGAGCGCATCGGCTTCTGGGTGGATTTCGATTCAGCCTACGTGACCTTTCACAAGACGTACGTCGAGAGCGTCTGGTGGGCGCTTCGCGAGATGTTCGACAAGGGCCTGCTCTACCAGGGTTACAAGGTCGTATGGTGGTGGCCTCAGGGGGGCACCGCGCTTTCCGCTGGTGAGGTCGGCCAGGGCTACCAAACGGTCGACGACCCGTCGGTGATGATCCGGTTCCCCGTGAAGGACGAGCCGAACACCTCGTTTCTAGCGTGGACCACGACGCCGTGGACGCTGCCCTCGAACATCGCGCTGGCCGTCGATCCCGACACCGAGTACGCGACCGCCCAAATCGAGGACGGCGAAAAGCTGATCGTAGCTGCCGCTCTCGTGGGCAAAGTCCTAGGCGACGACGCCAAAATACTCGAAAGCCGCAAGGGGTCCGAGCTCGTGGGAATGGCCTACGAGCCGCCTTTCCGTTACGCGGAGCCCGAAGGCGGACCCGCATGGCAGGTGGTCGACGCAGACTTCGTGTCGCTCGAGAGCGGTTCCGGCTTGGTGCACTTGGCGCCGGCCTTCGGCGAAGACGATTTCCGGGTCTGCACCGACAAAGGGATGGGCTTCCTCCAGCTTCTCGAACCCGACGGCACCTTCCCAGACGCGGTCCGTGACTTCGCAGGACGTTTCTGCAAGGAGGCCGATCGCGACATCATCAGGAACCTTCGCGCTCGCGGCCTTCTCTTCAAAGAAGAGGTCTACCGTCACGACTATCCTTTCTGCTGGCGGGCGATGCAGGATCCGCTGATCCAATACGCGCGCCGTTCGTGGTTCATCAAGACCACGCGAGAGATCGAACGCGTCAAGGCGAACAATCAACGGGTCCACTGGGAGCCCGAGCACATCAAGAACGGCCGCATGGGGCAGTTTCTCGAAGCCAACGTCGATTGGGCGTTGTCGCGCGAACGGTTCTGGGGAACGCCCCTTCCCATCTGGAGGAACGACGAGACGGGCACCACCGTTGCGGTCGGGTCGGTCGCAGAAATCCTCGAGCGCAACCCTGCCGCGTTCGATCACTTCGAAAGAGCAAGGGCCTCCGACCCGTCGCTCCAGGAGCACCTGATGGTGCACAAGCCCTGGATCGACGAGGTCACGTGGGCCGTGCCGGGCGAGCCGGGCGTCTACCGGCGCGTGCCCGAGGTCATCGACTGTTGGTTCGATTCGGGTTGTATGCCTTTTGCACAATGGGGATATCCGCACGCGAACGCCGATGCGTTCGAGCGCAACTTCCCTGCTGACTTCATCACCGAGGCGGTCGATCAGACCCGTGGTTGGTTTTACTCTTTGATGACCATCAGCTCGCTGATGTTTCCGGAGCGAAATCTTCCTCATCCTTTCAAGAACTGCGTCGTTCTCGGCCTCATGACCGACGCCAAGGGCAAGAAGCTCAGCAAACGCGACAAGAACTACACCGATCCCTTGGTGCTGATGGATCGTGTGGGTGCCGACGCGGTGCGGTGGGCCCTCTACGCCGGCACCGTACCCGGTCAGAACACGCGGTTTTCCGACGAAGCGGCGACGGACGCGGTGCGGGAGTTTCTGCTCAAAATTTGGAACGTCTACAGCTTCTTCGTGACCTATGCGAACATCGATGGCTGGGATCCTGGTGAGAGCCGGCCATCGTGCTCCGATCGCCCCGACCTCGATCGTTGGATCCTCGCCGAGCTCGATGCGACGGTGCGCGCCGTGCGCCAAGAGCTCGACGACTACAAGAGCCACATGGCGGTCCGTCACCTGCTCGGCTTCGTCGACGGGTTGTCGAACTGGTACGTTCGGCGCAGCCGCGCCAGATTTTGGGCATCCGGCGACTCGGGCGACAAGAACGCCGCCTTCAGCACGCTTTACGAGGTCTTGGTCGACCTCACCAAGCTCACGGCTCCGTTCATCCCTTTCATGACGGAGACTCTGTACCAGAACCTGGTTCGAAGAAACGAATCGTCCGCTGCCGAGTCGGTACACCTGGCCGCGTTTCCGGAACCGACCGACGCCCGTGTAGACGATGAGCTTCGGCGAACCATGCAGCGTGTGCGAAACGTGGTGACGTTGGGTCAGCGCGTACGAAACGAAAACAAGCTGAAGGTGCGGCAGCCGCTCGCCGAGGCGATCGTCGTGGTCGCGGACGACGCCGAACGTCAGGCCATCGACCGGTTCTCGGACGCGATTCGCGAGGAGCTCAACGTGCGCGAGCTCGGCTTCACGCAAGAGCCGCACAAGTACGTCGAGTTCGATCTCGTGCCGAATTTCCGCGTGCTCGGACCGAAGCTCGGCCGGCAAGTCCCCGCCTGCAAAAAGGCTCTTGCCGAAGCAGACGGCTCTGCTCTCTACGCCGAGATGGAAGAGAACCAGAAGATCGTCATTCAGCTTCCGGAAGGCCCGATCGAGCTGACGCCGGACGAGGTCGAGGTGCGTCTCGACGCGCGTGAGGATTTCGCAGCGGCGTCGGGTGCGGGCCAGGTCGTGGTGCTCGACACCCGGCTCGATGACAGCCTGCGGCGCGAGGGGCTCGCCCGCGAGGTGATCAACCGAATCCAAAGGGCGCGCAAAGCGATGGACCTCGCCTACGAGGCGAGGATCGAGGTGCAGTGGAACGCCACCGGTGATCTGGCCGACGCCATCGAGGAGCACGCCGATCGAATCGCCTCCGAGACGCTGGCCACTGCGCTCACTCGTGGCGCCACGGAGGTCTCTTCGGAGCACGACACCGAGATCGAGGGCACGCCTCTGGCGCTGTCGATCACTGCCCGCTGAGGAGGATCGGCTCCGTCCCGATCAAGAAGCCGCCCTCTCCTTTTTCTCGCGGCGTCCGTCGAGGAACCCCTCGATCAAGATCAACGTCACGCCGATGGTGATCCAGGCGTCGGCGACGTTGAACGTCGGATACGCCCAACGATCGTGGATGTGAAAGCGCACGAAGTCGACGACGTATCCGAGACGGACGCGATCGACGAAGTTGCCAATAGCGCCTGCGATGATCAGCGGAACACTGATGGCGAAGAGCGTGCCTCCGCGCCCCGTGACGAACATCCAGAGCAGGAGCACGACCGCTCCGGCAGCGGCTACGTAGAAGACGCCTTTTCGGACGACGGTCGGGGTGTCGCGCATGAATCCGAAGGCCGCGCCGCAGTTCTCTGCGTATCGAAGCTCGAGATAGCCATCGACGAGCACGATCGGCGCCTTTTGAGCCCGTTGGGGTTGGATTCGCCCGTAGGAATTGGGCGCGCAAACCGGTTGGGCTCCGAGGGGTGAAGGCTGGGACAGGCGGTCGAACGCCCAGTGCTTGGTGCCGAGATCCATCGCCGTCAGGACTGCGATGGCGGCCAAGCAAACGACGAGCGCCTTCGCGGAGCGGGTTTGGCGAGTCACGGAGGCCGACTGTAACAGGAGCCTTTGATCGGGCAACTCCATCTTTCGCAGGCCTCGAGCGTCAGGAGTCCGTCGGTCCGTGAGGCAACCGACGGCCCTCACGAAGGTGGCGAACGGCGTTGATGCCCCATCGTGTGATCAAATACGAGGGAATGCCGACGAGTAGGCCCAAGATGAGCGCGCCCATCCAAAGCTCTGCTCCGGTGCTCGCCAGAAGCTGGCCCGCACCCGTCCAGAAATCGCTTTCGAGTAGGCGCCCGGCGTTGCCGTTCTTGAGCGCGCGACCGGTGCTGCCGAGCCAATTCTTGATCGTGGCGCGGGTGACCTCCTTTTCGGGATGGAGGACGGCCGCCCCGATCGACCACGTCGTGTAGTACAGAGGCACCGCAGTGAACGGATTGCTGACGAAGAGGATGGGGATGCCGGATACCTTGTTGGCGCCGAGAAGCGCAGCCACCGCGATGTAGATCACGATCTGAAAGCCCAGCGTCGGAGTGAAGGCGATGATCGCCCCGAGAAAGACGCCCCAGGCGATTCTGTGAGGGGTGTCATCGAGATGCAGGATGTTGTGGATGACGATTTGCTGAGCGCGCCGCCACAGGTGCTGAATCTTCATCGAGACCGACCCCAGGCCCCCCCGCCCGGCGTTTCGATGCGGAGAATGTCGCCGGGCGATACGTCCATGGAGACGCGGTGTTCGAGAGGCTTACCGTTGAGTAGATTCATGCCCGGTGCACCAGAGCCGCCGCCGCGCATACCATAGGGCGCCACGATGCGCCGCTCGGAAACCACGGAAATCCGCATCGGAGCCAGAAACTCGAGCTCGCGAATGAGCCCATCACCACCCGGATTCGCGCCTCGGCCGCCCGAGCCCTTCCGCAGCCCGAAGTGCCGAACCCGTATTGGAAATCGAGTCTCGAGCACCTCGGGATCGGTGCATCGCGAGTTGGTCATGTGGGTGTGCACACCCGAGGCACCCGGGGCGCGCGGCGTGGCGCCAGCTCCGCCTCCCAAGGTTTCGTAGTAGGCGAAGTGGTCGTCCCCGAAGGTGATGTTGTTCATCGTCCCCTGGCTCGCGGCCGCTAACTTCAGCGCGCCGAGCAACACGTCCACGATGCGTTGCGAAGTTTCTACGTTCCCCGCGGCCACTGCCCGATTCGGCTCGGGCGAGAGCAGCGAGCCGTCCGGAATGCGAACCGTCACCGGGCGCAGACAGCCGCTGTTGAGAGGGATGGGCTTGCCGACGAGCAGCCGCAGCACGTAGAGCACCGCGGCCATCGTGACTGCGCGCGGGGCGTTGAGATTGTCGTCTAGAGCGGGGTCGGTTCCGGAGAAGTCGATGTCCATCGCATCGCCCCGAACCGTGATGCGGACGGCAAGGCGCGCGCCACCGTCGAGGCGATCTGCGAATTCGTGCTCGCCATCGGGGAGCGCAGCGATTGCACGGGCGGTCAGATCGGCCGCGTTGTCCTGGATGTGCTGCATGTACGCGGTCACGACCTCGATTCCGTAACGCGCCAGCAACGCATCGAGAAGCTGCACGCCTTTTTCATTGGCGGCGATCTGCGCCTGAATGTCGGCCAGGTTTTCGTCTGGATTGCGCGCCGGATATGGTGCGGAACCCAGAGCCGCCCGCAGCTTGGCCTCCTGAAACGCGCCCTCTTCGACGATCTTCAGGCTCCGAAGCACCACGCCCTCCTCTTCGAGGGTGGATGAGAACGGTGGCATCGACCCGGGCGTGAGCCCGCCGACGTCTGCGTGATGCCCTCTCGACGCGACGATGAACTGCAGCGTGCCGCCTTCATCATGGACCGGGGTGACCACGGTGATGTCGGGAAGGTGTGAGCCGCCGGCAGCGGGGTCGTTGGTGACGAAGGTCTCGCCGGGCCGTGATGCTGGATGCGCAGCGAGGACGGCCCGCACCGATTCGCTCATCGCACCGAGGTGAACCGGAATGTGAGGCGCATTGGCCACCAAGCCGCCCTCGGCATCGAATACGGCGCACGAAAAGTCGAGTCGGTCCCGGATGTTCGTGCTCATCGCGGTGCGCTGGAGCACGACGCCCATCTGCTCGGCAATCGATCGGAACTGGTTGTTGAACACCTCGAGAAGGACGGGGTCGACCTGCGGCCCGATGTCCTCGTGCAAGGCGCTTTTCCCGCCTTCGACGTCCAGAAGCGTGAGGTAGTCACGTCCGTCGCGAATGGCCGCGAAGCCACGGTCCACGACGACGGTTCCGGTGGCGTCCAAGACCAACGCAGGTCCACGAACCTCGGTTTCGATCGGAAAGTCCTCGCGAAGATACACCGGGGCGTCGACGCGCTCGTTTCCCGACCAGAGCTTGGTGTGACGAACGGGCTTCCCACTGCCCGGCTCGACGTTTGGAAGCTCGGGATTGGCCGCGCGAAGCTCGACTGCGAGTCGGAGCGTCGCGGCTTCCACGACGTGTCCCGGTCGAACGTATCCGAACTCCCGCCGATGGAGCGCTTCGAACGCATCGCGCATTGCGTCCGGGTCGCCCCAGTCGACGTTGAGCTCGGTTTCGGTGCCCCGATAGCGAAGGGATACCTGTCGCCGGACGTGCCACCGGGGCTCCGTTCCGGCATCCGCGTCCAACACCCTCCGCCCCTCTGCTTCCAGCTCCGCAAACGCGATCTCCCATTGGTCTGGGATCGGGTCTTGGAGGCTTCGTCGACCGGCGTCCCGTTGGCCGTGCCACTCGAAGTCGGCGACTCCCATGCCGAACGCCGACAGCGCGCCAGCGTATGGATGAAAGACCAGCTTGCGAATCCCCAAGCGCCTCGCCACCATGCACGCGTATTGTCCACCTGCGCCACCGAACACCACCATGGCGTGGCTGCGAACGTCATGACCGCGTCCGACCGAGACTTTCTGAATGGCGGCGGCCATGTTCTCGACGGCAACGCGGAGGAATCCGTCGGCGACTCGTTCGGCGTCTCGTTCGATCCCGAGCGCGCGCAGTGCCGCTGCCACTTCCTCCAACTTGCGCTCTATGGGTTCCTGGCGCAGCGGAAAGGGAAAGCGATCGTCCGCGATGCGTCCGAGATGAAGAGATACGTCGGTGAGCGTGAGCGCCGTCGCTCCCGGCCGTCCGTAACAGATCGGCCCGGGATCCGCGCCCGCACTCTGAGGCCCTACGGTCATTCGCCGACCTTCGAGCTTGCATACCGAGCCGCCCCCGGCGGCGACCGTATGGAGCTCGATCATCGGCGCGCGAATGCGAACACCGCCGATCTGGGTATCGAAGACCCGGGAGAGCTCTCCGGCGTACCGGGACACGTCGGTCGAGGTCCCTCCCATGTCGAAGCCGATCGTCTCGCCGAGCGCTAGATCATCGGCCACTGCGCCGGTCGCCACGACACCTGCCGCCGGTCCCGACAAGACCGCGTTGCGCCCGATGAAGCTCGCCGCGTCCACCAGTCCACCGTTGCTCTGCATCATGCGCAGCCGACCGGATCCCAAGTCTCTTTCGAGGTCGTTCACGTATCCGGTCAGCAACGGCGTCAGGTAGGCGTTTGCCGCAGTGGTATCCGCGCGCCCGAGAAGACCCAGCTCGTTCGCGACCTCGCTCGAGATCGACACGTGGGAGAAACCGAGATCGCGGGCGATCGACGCAACCTCTTTTTCGAGCGTGCCGTCCCGGTACGCGTGAATCAGCGCAATGGCAACCGACTCCACGCCGCCCTGGCGTGCCTGCTCGAGCGCCTCGCGAGCCCTGACTTCGTCGAGGGGCTGCAGCGTGCTTCCATCGGCCGCCATGCGCGCCCCCACCTCGACGACTATCTCTGGTAGGGGCTCGGGTTTGTCGATCTCGAGCGCAAAGAGCTCGGGGCGCGTCTGATCGCCAATGCGCATCAGGTCACCAAGGCCTCGATCGGCCACCATCAGGGTCGGGACACCGCGGCGCTCGAGGAGAGCGTTGGTGGCGAGCGTCGTACCCATACGAACCTCACATGGTGGGATCGGCTCGTTTGGGGCGAGGTTCAACAGCGCCCGGATGCCCACGAGGGGGGCTTGGTCGGACGAGAGGACCTTCGTGACCCGCAGGGCCCCGCCTCGGGGGTCTCGATGGATGCAGTCCGTGAAGGTGCCTCCGCGGTCGATCCAAAACTGGTGCCGGGGAGCTGGCCTTTGCATCGAGCTTCGCATCGAAGCACGGCCGCGGACCGGGTCAAGAGACGGGTTGCGATCTGCCGATCGGCCGCAGAAATCGCCCGAAGAGCGTAGAAGCACTAGGGAAAGCGCAGACACCGTTGAGGTGCCGTCGCAATTTTCTGGTTTTCAAACGGGTTTCCTGGACTTATACAGGCCAGCAAGTCAAGGAAACGAGGACGATGGACACGGAAGAATTCACTGTCTCGTCCGTGATACCCGCGAGTCCAAACCGTATTTATTCTGCGTGGATGGACGAGCGCCACCACAGCGCGTTCACGGGCGCGCGGGCGACGGTGGATCCCTGGGTAGGCGGCCGCGTCGTTGCGCGCGATGGTTTCATCGATGCAACGCACGTCTACTTGGTGACCGGAAGCCGCATCGCGATGACCTGGCGCACCCGCGACTTCCCCAAGGGCGCGAACGATTCACAGGTGGACATCACCTTCGAGCCGGTGGCGGGCGGCACGAAGGTCGAAATCACCCACACGAAGATCCCCGCAGGTCTGGGCGAGGCGTGCAAGCAGATCTGGCAGGAGCTCTACCTGGAGCCAATGGGCACCTATTTCGCCGAGCCTGGGGCCATGCGCGAAGCCTACACCGCAGCGAAGAAGGCAGGACATCTGCCCCTTTCGGGTATCAAGGCCAGCCGCCCTGCGCCGCGGCGCCCGTTCGTTCCGCAAGTTCCGGTCGAGGAGGAAGCCGAAGAGGCGGCACCTGAAGAAGATCGTCCAAAGAAAGCGCGCAAACGGGTCGAGCCCAAAGCAATCGACCTTCGTGAGTTGGCCCAGGCCCAGGCCGAGGCGCGCAAGGAAGCTGCCCGTCGCAAGATGGAGGCAAAAAAGAAGGCCGAAGCGGCTCGGCGGGCTGCCGAACGAGCTCGGAACAAGGCAGAGGCCAAGAAGAAGGCAGAGCAGCTACGACTCAAGAAGGAAGAGGCCAAGCGTTTGGCTGAGGAACGCCGCAAGGCGGCGTTGGAGAAGAAGAAAGCCGCGGCGATGAAGAAGGCCGAGCTCGCGCGCAAGAAGGCAGAAGCCAAGAAAAAAGCCGAGGCGAAGAAGAAAGCTGCGGCCAAGAAGAAAGCTGAGCTGGCACGCAAGAAGGCGGCCGCAAAGAAACGAGCCGAGGCCGCTCGGAAGAAGGCGGCCGCTAAAAAGGCCGCGGCAGCGAAGAAGAAAGCCGCAGCGAAGAAGGCGGCCGCGAAGAAGAAAGCCGCAGCGAAGAAGAGAACGGCACCGAAGAAGCGCAGCACGGCGAAAAAGCGGGTGGCCGTGAAGAAAAAGACCGCGAAGAAGAAGCGCAGCGCAGCCAAGAAGAGAACGGCAGCGAAGAAAAAGGGAGCCCCGAAGAAGCGCAGCGCAGCGAAGAAGAAGGCAGCACCGAAGAAACGCAGCGCGGCCAAGAAGAAGGCAGCGCCGAAGAAGCGCAGCGCAACCAAGAAGAAGGCGACCAAGCGGACCGCCAAAAAACGCGCATCCAAGCCGCAGCGCAAGGCGGCCAAGAAGACGAAGCGCGGATCTTCCAAACGCTCGCGCTAACCAAGCGGAGATTCGGCCTGGCGACGCAAACCGTCGAAGACCGACTCGAGGGCCCGATGCTCCTCGCTCCGTTCGATCACCGTGATTTCCTCGATCCCAGTGTCTGGCGGGTTTGCTGCAAGCCAGATCTGCATGACCTCGAGGGCGCCGATCAGATTCAGGCTTCGCCCGGGCAGCGCGAGCGCGGCGGTCGAAAGGTCTCCATGATTCAACGCTTCGGCGATCAACCCACAGGCCTCTGCGGCTCGCTTGGGATTGAAATCGTTGCTGTTTCCGAGGCCGATGAGCAGGAGGGCCTCCACCCTGAGCTTGGCTGGCGCCGCAATCAGCGCCTTGTCTCCGAAGCGGCCCTCTAGATAGCCCGCCATCAGCTTTCGCGACAGCGCACCACACGAGCGCCAGTCGACGAATCCCGCGGCTCCGCGCAACGGTCGTTCATCGGAGAAGTAGGGCAGAACGAGGATCTCTGCCTGCAGCTCGTCCAAGCTTTCGAGCGTTGCCGGGACGAAGTCGTATGCGGTCAAGGCTTCCCCAGCTCCGTGGCGATGCGATCGAGAACCCCGTTGACGAACGCGCCGCTCCCTTCCGAGCCGAAGCGCTTGGCGAGCTCGACTGCTTCGTTGAGTGTCACGCGCTTGGGAATGTCGGGCATCTCCCGAAGCTCCACGATGGCTGCCCGGATCACGTTTCGATCCACGATGGGCATTCGCTCCAGGCGCCAATGGTGGCTCCAGGCGCGGATGAGGTCGTCGATTTCCTCTCGGTGCTCCACGTACCCGCGAACGATTGCGTTGGCGAATTCGACCTGATCGGAGGCCTCGTCGGGCGTAGCAAGATGACCCCAATACGACTTGATCGCTTGGGTCCCACTCACGCCCGACACATCCAGGAAGTACAGGATGCGCAAGGCAGCTTCACGGCCTTTTCGTCGTGATCCCATCTTCGGCAAGCTTGCGGTCGAACATCACCATTTCGATCGCGGTCAGCGCAGCGTCCCGGCCTTTGTTTCCATGCGCGCCCCCCGCGCGCTCGAACGCCTGTGCGTCATCGTCCGTAGTGAGGACGCCGAAAATGATCGGCACGTCCGTGTCGAGCGCAGCCCGCATCAGACCGAGGGAGGTGCCTTCCGACACGTACTCGAAGTGCGGCGTTCCTCCCCGAATCACGGCGCCCAACGCGACGATCGCGTCGAAATGACCGCTTCGTGCGAGCTTCTGAGCCGCGTACGGAAGCTCCCACGCGCCCGGCACTTCGACGGCGTAGACCGAGCTGTCGGATACGCCGTGCTCCGCGAAGCACGTGCTGGCCCCTTCCAGCAGCTCGCGAACGACCGCGTGATTGAAGCGAGACCAAACGATGGCGAAGCGTGCGTCAGGTGGTGCCTGAACTTCATCGCTGGGCTGATTTGGATCGTCGCTCATGGGTCGCTGCTCTCGCCTGCGGGTGCTGCCGGTGCGAGCTCACCGCCCGGAAAGACCTGGAGCTGCTCTACGACGTTGAGCCCGTAGGCGTCCAGGCTCGGGATGCGTCTCGGGCGATTCGTGAGCACTCGGAGCTTCTCGAGCCCCAGGTCCGAAAGCACTTGGGCCCCGAAACCGTACTCTCGGAGCACCATGCCGGGCTCCTCCGGAGGACGCGGAATGGGCTCGTTTAGGTAGAAAGCGAGGTCGGTTTCCGGATCCGGATGCCCGGGCAAGAAGAGAATCACACCGTTGCCCTCCCGCTCGATCGCCGCCACGCAGTCCGCGATGTGGACCCGCTCGCCCATCCGAACTTGAAAAGCATCACCGAGCACGCTGCCTCGATGTACACGAACCAGCGTCGGCGCGGACGAGACGTTGCCGTAGCTCAAAGCCATGAACTGATGCTCGTCTTCTACTTCGACCTGATACACGGATGCGATCCAAGTTTGGCCCGTCGGCATCTGCACGGGCGTCTGTCGAATGCGGGTGACCAGTCGTTCCCGGGCCAGCCGATACTGGATGAGATCGGCTATCGTGAGCAGGCGTAGGCCGTGATCCCGGGCGAAGACCACGAGATCCGGATAGCGCGCCATGGTGCCGTCGTCCTTCATGATCTCGCAGATCACGCCTGCCGGTTTCAGACCTGCAAGTCGTGCGAGATCGACCGAGCCCTCCGTGTGGCCGGTCCGTTGCAAAACACCCCCTGGGACGGCTTTTAGAGGGAAGACGTGACCTGGGCTGACGAGATCGGCCGGGGCCGCGTCATCTGCGACCGCCGTCAGAATCGTCCGGGCTCGGTCGGCCGCGCTGATCCCGGTGGTCACGCCCCTGCGCGCCTCGATGGAGATCGTGAACGCGGTGGCGCGGGAGGAGCGATTGTCGTCCACCATCATCGGCAGGTCGAGCTGGCGAATTCTGTCTTCGGTCAGGCTCAGGCAAATCAGCCCCCTCGCGTAGCGAGCCATGAAGTTGATCGTCTCGGCGTCGGCTTTCTCCGCCGCCATACACACGTCGCCCTCGTTTTCGCGGTCCTCATCGTCGACCAGGACGACCATTTTCCCTCGACGGATGTCATCCAATGCCGCGACGACCCGCTCGATTGCGCTCGCCATACGGGCGCCACCATGACGCGAAAGCGTCCGGCATTCCAGCGGAAGCCCGTAAATGCTCACTCGGGGCCGGAGCCGTCCACGCCGGGCTTGCCCATGAGGCTGGCCACGTATTTGGCGAGGATGTCGACCTCGAGATTTACCCGGCATCCGATGAGCATCTCGCCGAAAGTCGTGTGGTCCAGGGTGTAGGGGACGAGCATGACGTCGAAACGGGGCCCTTTCACGGAATTCACAGTGAGGCTCACGCCGTTCACGGTCATCGATCCTTTTGGCGCCAAAAAAGGCGCGAGGCGTCGGGGCACCTCGAAGGTCGTGCGGAGGTAGTCGCCGTCCGGTGTCCGGCTGATCAAAGTTCCCACGCCGTCGACGTGGCCGGTCACGAGATGACCGCCCAGACGATCGCCGAGAGCAAGCGCGCGCTCGAGGTGCACCCTATCGCCTTCGGCCAGATCGCCGAGGTTCGTTTTGTCGAGCGTTTCGAGAGACGCATCCGCATCGAAGTGCTCTCGTGCGAACGACTTGACGGTGAGACAGGTTCCGTTCACCGCGATCGACTCGCCCAGCTCGTAGGGATGAAGCGCGCACGCGATGCGGAGCGAAAGCCCATCTTGCCTGCGTGTGATCCCCTCGACGGTGCCGAGCTGCTCTATGAGTCCCGTGAACATCTATCGCATCCTTTCAAAGTCACCCGTGAGCAGCCAGTCCGATCCGAGAGGTTTCATCTTGGTCCGCACCAGTCGCCACGCGCGTTCTATGGTTTCTGCGCCCGACCCCGCGACGAACGACGGAGCGGTCGCGTCACCCAAGATCCTCGGCGCGATGAAGATCGCCGCCCGATCGGCAAGACCGAGGTCGAGGAAGGTGCCGTGCACGTGCGCGCCGCCTTCGACCAAGAGGCGCACCACGTCGCGTTTGCCGAGGACCTCGAGCACCTCGTGAATGTCGACGCCGCGTACGTGTCGTGCAACCGCGATGAGCTCGACGCCCGGCAAGCGCAGCGATTCGCAACGCGCGGGATCGGCGTCGGTCGCGCAGAAAATCAGCGTTCCGGCATCCGGCTCGTCCGGACGCCCGAGAACAGCCGCGGTGGGCGGAGTCCGCAAATCCGCGTCCAGCACCACCCTCAGAGGGTTGCGCCCGTCTACGTGGCGCACCGTCAGCTCGGGGTCGTCGACCAACACCGTTCCCACGCCGACCAGAATCGCATCGCTTTCGTCTCGCAGCCGGTGTGCCTCGGCTCTAGCGGCATCTCCCGTGATCCACTTCGAGTCTCCGGTTCGCGTCGCTATCTTGCCGTCCAACGTCACGGCTGCCTTCAGGGTCACGAAAGGAAGCCCGGTTCGGACGTGCTTCGCGAAGTCTGCGACCAGCGCGGTGCATTGATCCTCGAGGAGGCCGACTTCGACGTCCACGCCTCCGCCCATCAGCCTGTCGATGGCCCCTGGCACGTGCGGCGCGGGATCGCGGCAACCGATCACCACGCGAGCGATGCCGGCATCGAGAATTGCTTCGGTGCAGGGGCCGGTGCGACCGTGATGGTTGCACGGTTCCAAGGTCACGTAGAGCGTGCTGCCGGCAGCTCGGTCGCCCGCGTTGCGAATCGCGTCGACCTCGGCATGCGCTTTGCCAGCTTGGTGGTGATAGCCGAGCGCGACGAGCTCACCGTCGCGAACGATGGCCGCGCCAACCCGAGGGTTCGGGCTCGGACGACCTTTCTTGGCTTCCTCGATCGCCTGCGCCATCACCGCATGCTCGAAGTCCGACCACATGTCATCCCTTGAGCTTGGCGAGCTCCTCGAGAAACTCGCCGACGTCTTGGAAATCCCGGTAGACACTGGCGAACCGGACGTACGCCACCGGGTCCAAGTCTCGGAGCTCGTGCAAAACGTGCTCCCCGAGCCGTGCAGACGAAACCTCGGCTTCTCCGGTGTCTACGAGCCAACGTTCGACCTGGAGCAGAAATCGCTCGAGCGCATCGGCGGAGACCGGTCGCTTCACGCAGGCACGCCGTAGGCCGGCCAGCAGCTTGTCGCGATCGTAGGGCTGCCGCCGACCGTCGTTCTTGAGGATGAGAGGCAGGGTTTGCTCGACGCGTTCGTAGGTCGTGTAGCGGCGGCCGCAATGCTCACATTCGCGCCGACGCCTCGTGACCTCACCCGCCTGTGAAAGGCGCGAATCGATCACGCGGTTCTCCAAGGTTCCGCAGTAAGGGCAGCGCATATCCTGGCGGAAGCTAGCGCCCACGGACAGGGCCGGCAACGCATCGCGCCATCATCGGGAGCGGACGAGCCGAACGATGGACTCCAAGTGAGCCGTCTGCGGGAACATGTCGAACCCGATGATGCGGTCGATTCGATATCCTTTCGCGGTGGCGAAACGAAGGTCGCGCGAGAGGGTCGCGGTGTCACACGAGACGTAGACCACGCGCTTGGGGCCTGGCAGAAGGCTGCTGTCCTCGAACAATGCTCTGGCGCCTTGCCTGGGCGGATCGAGAACCACGACGTCAAAACGGCCCTTGGGCGGTCGATTGGCATCGCCCACGGCAACTCGTCCCTCGAGGCCGCGACGTGCGAGATTGGCGCGGCACGCTTCGACGGCTCGTGGATCTTGCTCGACTGCGACCAGCGCGCCGGCACGCGCCGCGAGCTCCAGGGTGAAGTTGCCGACGCCGCTGTGGAGCTCGAGCACACGCAATCCGTCGGGCTCGGCGAGATCGACGACGGCGCGCACCAGATGCGGATTCACACGGTCGTTCGCCTGAAAAAAGCTGCCCGCGGGTCCATGAACCGGACCGGACTCGGTCTCGACGACGACGTGCGGATCTCCCCACGAGGCGGGAAGGCCGGAGCCCGACGTACGAAGCGTGACCCCGGCGATGGGCGGGCGTTTCGAAAGCGAATCACAAGCATCGTAGAGCCCGCTAGGCTGTTCATCCTGCGTCTCCAAGCTCACTACGGCTCGATTCGGGCCCGTGAGGTGAAGCTGAATCTCGCCGGCGCCGCGCAGGAACGAAGCAAGACACGCTCGCGCTTCGTTCCACGCGGCTCGCAACGGCTCCGCCAGCACCAGACACTCGTCGATGTCGACGACTCGCTTCGAGTGAAACGTTCGGTACCCCATGGCCTCGCCGTGCCATGCCAGCCTCGCCCTGCGCCGGTATCCGAGATCCGCAGGTGATTCGATCCATTCGACGTCCGTTGCATCGGCGCCGGGCAGCCCACGGCAAGCTTCCACGAGAAAGCCGAGCTTGACCTCCCGTTGCAGCTCGGGGCGGGCCGACATCAGTGGGCATCCGCCGCATCGTGAAGCCACGGGGCACGGAGGCTCACGACGCATGGGAGACGCTTCGAGCACGCGCTCGAGGCGCCCACGGGCTGCTCCCCGTTTCGACGAAGTCAGCTCGAGCTCGACTCGCTCACCGGGAAGCGGACCCGGTACCAAGACGACTCCGCGTTGGGTTTCCACCACGGCATCGCCGCCGCGAGCAATCGCGCGGACCTCACCTCGAACCAGGTGCCTGCGGGACATCAGTACTGAAAAAGCTGGGGCGGCATGCCGCGTTCGAATAGGAATCGAAAATCGCCGCTCAAGACTGCCCGGCGCTCGTCCGGGTCCTGGTGGTCGACGAGCTCGACCTCGGTGAAGGTGGCGGACGTTTCACGGGTGTCGTTCTCGAGCCAGGGGACGTAGAGCGAGTCGAAACGAATTGTGCCTGACACCGCTGCGTAGACGACCGGGATGATGGGAAAGCCAGGACAGGTCGCGTTCAGGTAGAGGGTCATCTGCACCGGTCCATCGAGCATCTGCAAGTCGATCTCGCTTCCGAGCATCGTTTCCTTCAACATCTCCGGATCACGGATGAAGATCGACAGTCCGTCGCTGAAGCTCTTCAGGTCGCTTCCGCGCTGCACGACGATGTCGATGATCTCGACAGAGCCGCTCGGTTGCATCGCGAAGAAGGTGGGATTGAGCTCGAACGGCTCTCCGTCGAGATCGCACTCTGGCGCCCAGACCTGGCCGACGGCATTGCCCTCGCCGCTTCCCTTCGCACAGCCCGCCAGACACACGCACAGAACGCATGCAAGAGCCTTATGCGATGAAGCCGCCACCGATCACCTCGTCGCCTCGGTATACCACCGCCGCCTGGCCGGGCGTGATCGCACGCTGTGGTTCCTCGAAGCGCACTTCGAAGCCGTCTCCGCTCGGGATGATGTCCGCCTGCGCGCCACGATGGCGGTATCGAATCCGGACCTCGCCCTGAAAACGACCGTGGGGAGGACCGGCGATCCAGTGAGCATCCGTTGCTCGTAGGCGACCGTCGTAGAGATCGGACTCGTCGCCGACCACTACTTGGTCCTCGTCCGCCACGATTCGAAGGACGTACCGCGCACCGCCTCCTCCGAGGCCGAGCCCTCGCCGCTGCCCCCGAGTGAATCCGGCCACTCCGTCGTGGCGTCCGAGCACGACGCCGTCCGCATCGACGATCGAGCCCGGGGCGGCGGGCGCACCGTGTCTCGCCACGAAGTCGCCGACGCGTCCGTCCGGCACGAAGCAAAGCTCCTGCGATTCAGCCTTGTCCGCGTTGGGGACGCCCAGACGCCTGCCGGCCTCGCGCACCTCGGTCTTCGTGAGCTCACCCAACGGAAACAGCAGGCGCTCGAGCGTCGACTGTGGCAGCCCGAAAAGGAAGTAACTCTGGTCTTTTTGCTCGTCCCGTCCGCGAAGCAGACGCAGATGTCCCTGGGGCGCCCGCTCGAGCCGCGCGTAGTGGCCCGTGGCGATGTGGGTCGCGTCGAAGCGTCGGGCGACCTCGGCGAGGTAGGTGAGCTTGACCGTCCGATTGCAGCTCACACAGGGGATCGGCGTGCGGCCAGCCTGATAGTCCGACACGAACGGCTCCACCACGTGACGGCGAAATGCCTCGCGCTCGTCGAGCACGTAGTGGGGGATGCCGAGGTGCTCGCAGGTTCGTCTGGCGTCGTCGCGGTCCTCCGGCGCGCAGCAGCGTCCGACCTGTTGACCCCCCTCGGCGTCCCATAGGTGCAAGGTGACGCCTACGAGCTCGTGGCCCGCTTCGCGCAGCAGCGCGGCCGCGACCGAGGAGTCCACCCCGCCGCTCATCGCCACTAGCACTCGCTTCACACCAGACATCGCATTTCCTATACTGAACAAATCAACCGTGGGTTGTTCTACTTAATGGAAACCCGCGCGCACAAAATACTGCACTTGTTTTAATTAGTTAAATCAGAACTTTGTGCGACAAAAGTAGATTCGTTGTACTGTTTCGGTCTTCAGAGCTCCAATTTGCTTGAGGTTCTAGGGCGCGCCTCGGGCAAGGACGCGCCGAAAGGCCTGGGATGCCGCGTCGATATCGGCCGCGGTGGTTTCGATACCTAGACTGATTCGAAGCGCCGATCCAGCCCTCCACTGGTCATCCGGATACATCGCTTGGATGACGGCGGAGGGTTGCTGCAACCCCGAGGAGCACGCGGCCCCGGTTGCCACGCAGATGCCTTCGAGGTCGAGTGCGGCGGCCAAGAGAGGCCCCTGCCATCCTGCGAAGCTCAGGTTGGACGCGGTGGCCGTTCGCGGCGTACCGCCGTTGATCGTCGCACCAAGCCCGACCAGCGTGCTCTCGAGCCGGTCTCGAAGCAGGGCGATTCTCGCTTGGGCGGCGAGCCGGTCTGGCACCAGCCGGCAGGCTGCGCCAAAGCCGACCATGCTCATCGTGTCGGGTGTGCCCGGTCGGCGTCCTCGCTCTTGAGAGCCGCCCTCGAGGACGGGATCGACCTCGAGACCGCGACGGATCCAACATGCACCTGCGCCAGCCGGTCCGCCGACCTTCTGGGCAGCGATGGCGACGGCGTCGGCGCCGAGCGCACCGACGTCGATCGGGATCTTTCCGAGGGCCTGAGTCGCATCGACGAATAGAAGCGCGCCGAGCTCGCGGCACACCTGGGCGTAGCGCTCGATCGGAAACACCGTCCCGGTTTCGTGATTCACCCATTGGATGGCGACCAGCGCTTCGGGTCCGACATGTGGGGCGAGCTGGTCTGCCGTCGGTGGATTTCCGGCGGGCACTGCGAGAGAAACGAGCCGGAAGCCCTCGGTGCTCAGACGATGCGCGCTTCGTGCGACGGCCGGGTGCTCAACCGTCGTCGACACCACGAGGCTGCGTCCCGACGCAAGCCCGCGGATCCCGAGATTGCAGGCTTCGGTTCCGCCGCCGGTCAGCACGATGTCCGCGGGTGATGCTCCAATGGCGCTTGCGACCGCATCACGGGCGTCTTCGAGCAACCGTTTGGAGGCTCGCCCGGCGGCGTGGGTGCTCGACGGATTGGCCCAGGCATGGGGCGCCGCTCGCTCCATGGCCTGCCAGACGGCCTCCGGCATCGGCGCTGCAGCATGGTGGTCGAGATAGATCACTTTGCCTGTGTTTCGGGACGGTCGGGGCTTCGGCTGACGCGGAGCTCGACCAGCGTTCCCGAAAGCTGACGCTCGGCGACTTCTCCGGCGGGAGGGCTCGAGATCTCGATGCCGCCGCCGAGGGCCTCCGTGACGCGCCGGGCGAATGCCAGACCGAGGCCCACGCCGCCATGATCCCGCGTCACCGAGCCATCGACTTGATAGAACGGCTCCATGATCCGCGCGATGTGCTCGGGCCGAACGCCCGGGCCGCTGTCGGCCACCCCGAACATCAGCCGGTCATCCTCTTCGGCGCGTACCTCGACTGCGACCTCGCCCCCAATCGGTGTGAACTTCGATGCGTTGTCGAGCACGTGGACCATCGCGCGCAGCAGCTTGTCGGGATCGCCTTGAGCCGGCATCGGCTCGTCGGGAACGCGCTCGATCAGCGTGACGTCCCGCTCTTCCAGCTTGGCGCGTATCTGATCGATCGCGTTTTCGGCGACGTCGCGAAAATCGTATGCCCGCGTGTAGTAGTGCATGCGCCCGGTTTCGAGCGAGCTCACATCGAGCAAGGTGTCGACCACGGAGCGGAGCCGCTGCGTCGATTTCTCGATGGCGAGCAAGCACTTACGCTGCAAGTCCGTCAGGGGGCCGAGCTCCTCGTTGAGCAGGAGCCGAAGATAGCCGACGACCGGTGTCATGGGTGTGGCCAGCTCGTGGCTGACATTCTGCATGAACTCTCGCCGCAGCCGAGCTACGTCCTCGAGCCGCCGATTGGTTTCCGAAAGCTCGACGATTTTCTTCTCGAGCCGCTCGACGATTTTCTGGGTGCGCTCGCGCAGCAGCCGCTCGCTCTCATCGTCGGCCCATTCGCGGTGACCGCCGAGGAATTGGCCGATGGTGTCCGCGAAGTGAGCCGCGTCGATCGGTTTGGCGATGAAGCCGTCGCAGCCCACCGCGAGAGTGGAGTCTCGGTCCCCTTCTGCGGTGATCGCCACGATGGGCACGTTCTCGAGAGCTTGCGTGCCCCGAAGCCGCAGGGTTACCTCATATCCGTCCAGGTCCGGGATGTTGATGTCCACCAACACGAGGTCGGGTAGCGTCTCCCGGGCGAGCTGGATGCCCTCCACGCCGCCTTCAGCCTCGATCACTTCGTGACCGGCGGCCCCGAGCAGCTTCTGCACGAGACGCCGATTGTTGGGATCATCTTCGATGTGCAGGATCCGGGCCATGCGGGGGCGATGCTATCAGCCTCTCGTACTTGCCGCACGCAGGGAGGCTGGCTAGGGATCGCGCATGCCAGGGCAATTGGTGGAACAGCTTCTCGACGCGGGCCTCATCACCGAGCGCCAGGCGCGCGCGAGCGATCCGGACGATCCCTTGGTACCTCCCAGCCGCGTCATTCAGAACCTGGTGGCCGAGGGCCTCGACGAGCGGACGTTGGCCGGGCACTTCGTATCGCTAGGGTTTGGTCCGGTTCTTCAAAGCGCGGATCTCGCGAGAGCAGACCGGGAGCTGGTGCGCCGTTTGCCTGCAACCGACGCGCACGACCTGTGCGCGATGCCGCTTCGCCCGAGCCCGGCCGGCGCGATCGTAGCCATGGCGGATCCCACCGATGAACGTGCGGCGGACGTGCTACGACAATGGCTTGGCGGAGCCATTCTGCCGACGGTCGCCAAGCTTTCGGATTTGCTTGCGGCGATCGATCAGGCCTATCCACCCGATCGCCCCACCTTGGTCAGCGATCCCTGGGCGCTCGGCGGGTCCCGGGCGCCCAGTGGTGTGGTGGCGAGCTCCCGCGATGCACTCGAGCCCGACACCGATCAAACCCTACCCGACTTCGATCCCCGCTTGTCGGAGTTGGCATCGACATCGAGCCCCGTCTGGGATCGGGCATGGAGTCGTTCTGCGACCGAACGTGACCTGCCTTCGATGCCGCCCCCGAATGACCCTCCCACTCCGGCAGCTCCGGCCGACACGCCAGCTTCGACGGACGCTGCCCTCGACGCCGAGCTTGGCGAGCTACGCGAAGCGTCGACGCGCGACGAAGCAGTTCGAATCGCCTGTAGAGCTTGCCTTTGCTTTGCACGTGGGGGCGCGTTTCTAGCTCTTCGCAAAGGCGTCTTTCACGGTTGGGATGGAGTCGGCGAGGACGTCACCAGCGCAGGCATCCGGAGCCTTTGGATTCCAGCGAGCAATCCATCCGTCCTCAACGAGGTCTTGCACCGCGGCGAGCCCTTCAGCGGAGCCTATGGCGATGGTGCCGCCGACCACCTGTTGCGGTCGGCGTTCGGGAGCCGAGGACGGCACCTGGCCGTGGCTCCCGTCTTGATCGGAGCTCGAATGGTCGGTGTCCTCTGCGCCGATGATCCAATCACTGATACGGCGAGTGTCGAGCGGGTGGGACGAGCGCTGGCCGAAGCCTTGGAACGCTTGATCATGTCCCGAAAGGCACCGAGCTAGTTCACGAAAATGGCCGAATGGCCGGGGTCCGACTCTTTGGCGAGCTTGAGCAGTCGGCGGCGCTCGCTCAGGACCGAAGATGCGTACCCGTTGCGCTTGTCGCAGCGTCCCGAGTTGTACCAGGCGAGACCTTTTTCGACGTCGCCGCCACATCGGCTGACCGCCCACTTGTAAAGGCCCAACCCCGCGTCGAGCACCTCGCGCTGGCATGCGCCGGGCCGCATGCCGCACTGCTCGCGATAACGTTCGTTGTAGACGAAGGGGACGGTCTTGCCGCGGTAGCGAGGATTGAGCTGTACGACGCCGCGCGCGCCAACCGGGCTCACCGCCAACGGATTGAGACCAGACTCGCGCATGGCGATGGCCGCCGTGAGAAAGGGGTCGACGTTTGCGCGATTGCTGGCCTCGGTAATCAAGCGGGCGAGCGTGGCGATGCGGGCGCGGCACCCGCCTTCACTTTCACGGCAGTGCTGCACGTGAATCGGTTGGCCGCTTCGGCTTTCTCGAACGATCAGACGTGCGTCGATGGCGCGGGCCAGCGCGAGCGAGCTCGGATGCTCGCCGAGCGCGGCGCGGTAGTCGAGCCCTTCGGCTGCGGCGTTGCGCAAAGGTGCGTCGAACGAGGGACCCGCCTCGGAGTGCGAGTGCCACGCGCTGACGAACACAACGCCAAGGACCAATAGAGCGATTCGCATGCCTTGCTCCCGATCACCATCAACCGACCGAGAACGTAGGGCCTTTGCGCACCTCGCGCCACCCCGGATGCAGCGACCTGTATCCAAATGGATACAGGTCGGCTCTTCCGGTGCGAATCGTCTACACCGCCTCTTTTTCCATGTCCTCGGGCACTTCCGCCGAAGACTCCGAAATAGCTTCGCTTTCTTTGGACGGCGATTCGGCGCGGTCGCCATCTTCGCTGGTCTCGCGGCTTTCTCGGCTCGTGCCGGAGGCTTCTTCTTCCCGCCCGTTTTCGCCGCCGCTGCTCTCGTCCCGCGGGCCCCGACGTCGGCCCCGGCGTCGGCCGCGGCGCCGGCCCCGGCTCCCGGACTCGCCGTTGTCCTCGGAGCTGTTGTTGCTGACACCGCTGCTCACCGGGCGCGCCGCACCACCACCGAGCGAGTCGAGGAGCTGGACGTCGAGCACTGCGAGCGGAAGCGTGGTTCGTTGAATGCCGACGCTCACTTCCTCCATCGACGCTGCGAGCGCGTCACCGTCGAAAACCGCGCACGGTGCCGCTCCTTCGGCATGAGCTTCCTCGCGAGTACCGGCTTGGACCTGCCCGAGCGTAATCACCCAGCCTGCGCGCGCATGATCGAAACGGTGGAGCCCGCCTCGAAGCGCAACGACCGACTCCTTGTCGATCGGTTGCTTGCCTCGATAAATCGTGATCGCCAGTGGTGTCTCCTCGGGACCGCGACGAAGCGTTCCGGCCAGGCTGAAGTCGCCCGCATCAGCGCGCACCGCGCGTAGAGAGTGCACGCCAGCAGCATTCAGCCAGGTTGCCAGCAGCTCCAAGAGCGCACCATCGGGCAGCTCGGACATTCGCTTGACCAGGGCACGATGAACGCTTTGCCTTTGTCTGTCGGCTGCTCGCACCGCATCGCGCTCGGCGTTGACCGCTTCGTTTGGAAGCTCCCATTCGAGGAGCGCGATGTTACCGTCTCCCTCCCGGAATCTCGGACGACGGCCCGAGGCCCGACGCCTCGCGTTGTCGCCGCGGATTGCGGCTGCCAGCGTGGGCGCCAGGGTCGCAGGGCTGCCCTCGAGCCTACCCGACTCGATGAGCTGCTCCGCGACCTGTCCGAGGGTCCGTGACTGTCGCCCTCGCGCGCGAAGCGCGGTTTCGATCGCATCCGAAAGGTCTCGACCGACCGGCTCTCCAGCGGCCGCCGCCCGGGTTGCGGGCGCTTCTTGCTCCCGGCGGGGACGCTCACGCTCACGCTCGCGCGGCGCGGGTGCACGCCGCTCGGGACGCGACTCGGCGCTCGGTCCGCTGTCCGACTCTCGATCGCGCCTCCGGCGTGGGCGGCGCTTGCGGGGTCTCCGGCCCTCTTTGGACTCCTCGTCGAGATTCGCGAGGATGAGCTCGTCGTCGTCCTCCTCTTCGGGGAATACGTCGGCGCCTGGGTGCTCTTTTGCCGGCGCCCGGCTCTCTTCATCCGACGGCTCGCCGCGGAGATCTTCGTCCTCAGTCTCTTGTTCGCCTCGTTCTGGAACATCGCTGTCGCGCAATGCTTCTTCCTCCTCCGGCTCGTCGATTGCGTCCTCCGAGAGCTCCCGGAGGGCAAAGACGCCCGGCTTGACCTTGATGATGGGGGCATCGCCGCGGTCCTTCTTGACCATGGTGGCGAGCCGCGAGCTCATCGTCGTCTCGGGCGTTTTACCGACGTGCGATAGAAGGTTCCGCTCGATCGCGATTTCCGTGATTTTCTTGTAGTGAAGGGGCTTTCCGACGCTGCGGAGCACCTCCACGGCTGCTTCCGTGAATGTCATGTTGTTTGTCGTTCCTGTCACTCCGGTGGGCGATATCGGGCTGCAATTGGGTGATGGCGTCGGGGAGCGTTAATTCGCTCCACCCGCGCATCGCCCCATTGCCCTCAGGGCTATCAGCCATGCTCGTTCGCACTCCGACCGGACAAAAGCGGTTGTTGAATGGTCTGCGCGTTCCAAAACGCGCTCTTGCTCTCCTCGGTACCATTGAGGCGGGGGCGAGGCAACGAAATCGGCCTCCGAAAGCGACCAAAATGGCCGCTGGGGTCGCTCAGGGCTCGGATGGGCCGGCCGCAGGGGCCTCAATCCCTTGAGGATTTGACTTTGGGAGGCCCGAGGCCCATACGGCGCCCTTGCCGCAAATTGGCTCTACCCGATCGCCGCTGTTACAGCCGAATGGGTATGGTCAGCACTCCTTCGTGTCAGGCGAGGCTCGCCGTCGTGGCATCTGAGACACGGACCGATGCGGCTGCAGGTGGCGTTTTGCTGGTGAATTGGGGTTGGCCCATTCTTCGCATGGCGAGCGGGTCGAGGAGATTCGAATGAAGGACAAAGAGATTGGCATACTTCTCGGGGGGGTCAGCGCAGAGCGCGAAATCTCGCTCAAGACCGGTGAGGCCATGTTCGAAGCGCTCGCGGAGCGAGGCTATCGTGTCCGCAAGCTCTTCGTGGACGCAGACATCGACTTGGTGCTCAGGCAAAGCCACATCGACGTCGCCGTGATCGCGCTCCACGGCACCCATGGCGAGGATGGTTGCATCCAAGGCCTGCTCGAAACGATGGGGATCCCTTACACGGGCTCCGGAGTGCTCGCGAGCGCGCTCGCGATGGACAAGCTGAAGAGCAAGGAGCTGTTCCGGCTCTACAACGTCCCGACACCGCCCTACTACGCGCTGAGCCGTGATCATTTGGACCGCCTGGAGCACATTCACAGCTCGTTTGGTTTTCCGAGCTTCGTCAAGCCGCGGAGCGGCGGATCGAGCGTCGGCGCGGGCCCTGCCAACAGCCTGAGCGAGCTTCGCCAGCGCTGCGAGGACGCGGGACGGTTCGACCCGTGGATCCTCGTCGAGCGTCTGATTCGCGGCCGTGAGGTCGCCGTGGGCCTGCTCGACGGCCATGCGCTCGGCGCGATCGAGATCGAGCCGCAGGGCGGTTTCTACGACTACAAGTCGAAGTACCAAAAGGGGCAGAGCCGATATCACTTTCCCGCGCGTCTCTCGCCCACGCGTTATCAGGGCGTGCTCAATCTCGCTGAACGGGCCGTACATGCCGTCGGGGCGACGGGCGCCACCCGGGTGGACCTCTTGGTCACCGCAGACGAGAACGAGTACGTGCTCGAGGTCAACACCCTGCCCGGCATGACCCCGACGTCCCTGCTCCCGAAGATCGCCGCCGGCGCCGGCTATGACTTTGGGGACCTCTGCGAGGCGATCCTGACCCGTGCGACGCTCCACGTGGGCGAAGGCTTGCCAGGGGCGCCCGGGCAGTCTGCCGAGCAGGACGACCCAGTGACGGCACGCATCGTCTAGGCCATTGTTGACAATTCCGATGTGGGAAACCATATATCTCACACGGTGAAGCTCTCGAACAAAGGCCGATACGGTGTTCGCGCCATTTTCGACATCGCGTTCCACAGCGGTGGGAAGGCTACGCAGATCAAGGATATCTCCCGACGCCAGGCGATTCCTCCGAGGTTTTTGGAGCAGATTTTCCAGGACCTCAAAAAGGCGGGCCTGGTGACCTCCAAGCGCGGTCCGCGGGGGGGCTATGCCCTGGCCGTGGAGCCGGATGCCATCCGACTCGGAGACATCGTACGAGCCTTGGAAGGGCCCATCGCGCTCGGCAATGGCGACGCGAACGGCGATGGGGACGAGACTAGCCGAGTGGTCACCGAGAATGCATTCTCCGAGCTATCCGACAACATCGAGGCGTGCTTCGACGCCCTCACGATCCAAGATTTGTGTGAGCGGGCAGATGCGCATGATCTCCGGCGCGCGCCTCCCCGACGCTACGTGTATTCGATCTGATGTCCGCACCCGTCGTTGATAGCGTCCTCGATCTCGTCGGCGAAACCCCCGTCGTACGCTTGCGCAGGCTCTCGCCCGAAGACGGGGCCACCATCTGGGGCAAGTGCGAGCATCTCAATCCGGGCGGGTCCGTCAAAGACCGGATCTGTCTCGCCATGATCGAGGCTGCCGAGGCACAAGGAAGGCTTCGACCCGGCGACACCATCGTAGAGCCGACGAGTGGCAACACCGGAATCGGGCTGGCGCTCGTGTGTGCGCGCAAGGGCTACAAGCTCGTTCTCACCATGCCGGCCAGCATGTCACTCGAGCGGCGCGCGTTGCTCGAGGCATACGGGGCCGAGATCGTGCTCACGGAGCCCGACCGTGTGATGGAAGGCGCCATGGAGGCGGCCCGGCGTCTCGTGGAGGAACGCGGCGCGTTCATGCCTGAGCAGTTTTCGAACCCCGCCAATCCCGAGGTGCACGAAACGACGACGGCTCCCGAGCTGTTGGCCGCTTTCGAAGGACAGTCCATCGATGCGTTCGTCGCCGCCGTGGGAACCGGCGGCACGGTGAGCGGAGTGGGACACGCGCTCAAGGCGCGTAACCCCGAAACCCGCATCGTGGCCGTGGAGCCGGCCGCCAGCCCCGTGCTGCTCGGCGGGCCTCCGGGCCCGAGCAAGATTCAGGGCCTCAACGCAGGCTTCATCCCGGACAACTACGACGCGGACGTCGTAGACACCATCATCGGTGTCGCCGACCAGGATGCATGGGACATGAAGCTCGCACTCGCGACACAGGAAGGCTTGCTGCTCGGAATCAGCGCGGGCGCCAACGTGTGGGCCGCTCGCGAGGTCGCGAGGGAGCTCGGTCCAGGCAAGAACGTGGTGACCGTGCTTTGTGATACGGGCGAGCGTTATTTCAGCTTGGGGGAGTACTTCCAATGAGCGCCGACCATCGTGTGCTCGTGGTGGGAGCTGGTGGTCTCGGCTCTCCCGTGCTTCGATTGCTCGGCAAGAGCGGCGCGCGCAGTGTGACCATCGTCGACGACGACGTGGTCGACCAAACGAACCTGCACCGGCAAACGCTGTACGTGGACGAAGACGTGGGCCGCCCGAAGACGGAGCGCGCCGCCCACGCGCTCGGGCAAGCGTGTCCGGGGCTCTCGGTTCGGGTGGTGGAAGGCCGCTTCGTGCCCTCCACGGCGCTCGACCTGTTGCGCGGGCATACCTTGGTCATCGAAGGCTCGGACAACCTTCCCACCAAGTTCTTGGTGACCGATGCAGCGCGCCTCGCCGGGCTTCCCGCGGTGCAGGCCGGCGCCGTGCGGTGGGCGGGCTGGGCTTTGTGCGCCCTTCCCGACTCGGCGTGCCTTCGCTGCCTTTTCGAAGACATACCTCGCGATCGAATCGAAACCTGCGCCGAAGCGGGCGTGGTCGGGCCGGTAGTCGGAGTCATGGGCTCGATTCAGGCCGCCCTCGCGTATCGATTGCTGCGAGGGGAGCGCCCTGGCGGCGAGCTCTGGCACTACGACGCGCTCGCGGGCGTGCTGCGCAAGACATTCGTGCGCCGGCGCGGCGATTGCCCGTTGTGTGCGGGAGAGATCAAAGACTTGCAAATGGAGCGTTACGTCGCGGCTTGCGCCGCCTGACCCAAGCTCCCATTTGTTGGGACCCAGAAAGGAACGAACATGGCTGTTACGGTACGCATTCCAACCCCGCTCCGAAGCTTGACCGGAGGAGCAGACGAAGTCTCGGTCGAGGGCGCCACGGTGGCCGAGGTGATCGAGAGCCTCGAAGCAAACCACCCGGGCATGAAAGACCGATTGTGCGATGACAAGGGCGTGCGACGCTTCGTGAACATCTACGCCAACGACGAGGACATTCGTTTTCTCGACAATCTCGAAACGACGCTCAAGGAAGGTGATACTCTGAGCATCGTTCCTGCAATCGCGGGCGGGATCAGCCTTTGAGCCTCGACTCCGCAGCGCGGCGCAGGTTTGCACGTCAGCTTCTTCTCGCCGAGATTGGGGAGCCGGGTCTTGAGCGCTTGCTCATGGCCCGTTTCCGGCCGGGTGCGACCTCGGATGCTGACGCGCACGCAGTAGCGGCGGAGTATCTCGAGCGGGCGGGTTGCTCGTTCGATCCAGGCGGGCAAGAGGTGCGCGTTGCGGATTCGCAGGCGGTGGCGCGTCTGGCCGGCTCGCCGGAGCTACACGAGCCGGCGGCATGGGTCGCAGGCGCGTTTGCTGCGGTCGAGCACCTGAAAGAGGTCCTCGGCATCGCGACGGCGCGCGAGCTGCCTTCCGATCTGCGACTTTGCGACGAGGACTGATGCGCTTTCGCAAGATGGATTCGATCGTCGAGGCGGTGGGCAACACACCGCTCGTGCGTCTGCGGTCGCTCGAAAAGGAAGTGCCTGGGGTGAAGCTGTACCTCAAGCTCGAGTACACGAATCCGGGCGGCTCGGTCAAAGACCGCCCTGCCCGGCAGATGATGCTCGACGCCATCGAGGACGGGCGGCTCACCCACGACAAAATACTGATCGATGCCACGAGCGGAAACACCGGTGTCGCATACAGCTTGTTTGGCGCGGCCATGGGTTACCGGATTCAGCTCGTGATGCCATCGAACGTGTCGAAGGCGCGCAAGGACATTACGCAGGCCTTCGGCACCGAGATCATCTACAGCGATCCGATGGAAGGCTCCGATGGGGCCATCCGCAAGGTGCGCAAGATCGTCGCCGAGAACCCCGATCGCTACTTCTACCCGGACCAATACTCCAACCCCTCGAACCCACGTGCACACTACCTCGGTACCGGACGCGAGGTCCTCGAACAGGTGGGCGACGAGATCACTCACTTCGTGGCGGGCTTGGGAACCAGCGGGACGAGCATGGGCACCACGCGGCGGCTCCGCGAGCACGCGCGGAAGATCCAGTGCATTGCCGTCGAGCCGGCCGAGGCGCTTCATGGGCTCGAGGGTCTCAAGCACATGGGAAGCTCGATCGTTCCAGAGATTTTCGATCCGAAAGTGCCCGACGAGATCTTGCCGGTGAGCACGGAAGCGGGATGGGACATGTCCGATCGGTTGGCGGCCCAAGAAGGGCTCCACGTCGGCCATTCGACCGGTGCCAACGTCGCCGGCGCCCTCGCGGTGGCCAAGCGCATCGAGGAGGGATGCATCGTCGCCATCGCTTGCGACCGGGGAGACCGGTATTTCGCTCCGATGAAATGGGAGAAGCACTATGAGTGGTGAATCGTTTCCTTGGATCTCGGGCGATCTCGAGATTGAGAAGCCGGTCATGGACGAGATCGATCGTCACGCGCTCGAATGCTATCCGAGCGAAAGCTGTGGCTTCGTCTTCGGTCCGGCTGAACGGCCCGCGCTTCTCGACGAGGTTCAGCGCGAGGAGAACGAAGCGGACAAGTACCATGCGCTCGATCCGGTCACGTTCCCCCGCACCTCCAAGACCTATTTCAAGATCAACGAGCTACGTGCGGCGCGAACCTTCGAGCGCGGCCAGAGCGAGGGTCGGCCCGTGAAAGTGATTTATCACTCGCACTGCGATGCAGGGGCCTACTTCTCGGATGAGGACGCGGCGACTTTTGCCAACCAAGGCCAGCTCATGTGGCCGTGCGCCTACATCGTGGTGAGCGTCATCGACGGCGAGATCGCCGAGCGGCGTCTCTGGGTCCACGAGCCGGGGACGAATCGCTTCCGGGAATCGACGCTGACGATCCGAGAGCGTTGAGCCCTCAGTCGTTGGTCTGGCGTTGCCGCTCGCGAAGCCTGGCCTTTTTGCCGCGGAGGCCGCGAAGATAGTACAGGCGCGATCGTCGAACGTGGCCGCGGGCGGTCACCTCGATCAACTCGATGCGCGGCGAGTGAAGCGGGAAAATGCGCTCGACGCCGACCCCGCCGGAGACCTTGCGCACCGTGAAGGTGGCGCCGGCGTTGCCGCCGGTCTTTCGGATCACCACGCCCTTGAAGACCTGGATTCGTTCCTTGTCTCCCTCCCGAATTCGGAAGTGGACATTGACCGTGTCACCCACACGGAATGGCGGACGCTCGATTAGCTGCGCCTTCTCGATCGCGTCAATTTCAGGAACGGTTCCACTCATCGCCAAGCCTCGTCACAAACGGAGCCCGGAGGTAGCACGGGCTCAAAAGGGGGTCAAATCAGGTTCGCTAGACCGACCCTCGGACGCCGATTAGACGGTCTAGGGCCACCGCGGCGGCCGCCCGCACCGACAGGTGATTGAAGTCGGTCGGGCCGAAAATCGGCTCGAGGACGGCGTCCGCACGGGCAAGCAGGCGGCCGCTCAGACCGTGTCCGGTGCCGAACAGCAGGAGCACCGGCCGAGACTCCGTGCGCAAACGCGCTGCTTCCTCCGCCCAGGAGACGCGCTTTGGTCCCGATTGGGCCGACGTCGCAACGAGTCTGGGGCGCTTTCCTTCGCGCTGCTCGATGGCAGCGATCGCCTCGTCGATGGAGGCGCAGAGCCGAACCAGCGCCAGCGCCTCGCTCCTTTCCGGAATCCGCGCCGCACCGGCGCCGCTCGACCAATGATCGACGATACGTTCCACGACCGGGCGCTGTGCCTCGATGGGGGTCACGATGAAATATCCGCGCACTCCATAGGTCCGCGCGCTGCGGGCAATGTCATGCACGTCGATGTTGGTCACCGACGTGCTCACCTCCTCGCCCTGCCGATCGAGCACGGGATAGTGGACCAGAGCACAATAGACCGGAGACACGAACCGGCTCTAACACAGGCCAAGGTCCCACGACAGCACAGCACCATAGACGACGACACACCCGGACCTCGGACCTCGGCGTCAGCGGCAGTGACAGCGACAGTGTCAGCGACAGGCCCACGCGGGCCGCGGGTCTCGGGCCGCAATCCCCGGCTCCCGATCCTCAAGCCTCGATCCCCAGGTTCAGCGTCAGGTTCAGCGTCAGCTACAGGGCCAGCGACAGCGAGCCGTGATCCCCGGAGAAGTCGACGTATGGAGGGCTCACAAAAACGCGACATGGGGTGTAGCGGACGTGCGAAGTGCCAATCGGCATGGAAGCAACCAGCTCCGATTGGCGCGCCGCCCGAGGGACTGGGCGATTGCGGCGAGCTCCTCGGCGAAGCCGACGAGGAGCAACACGTTGAACACGTTGAACAGGAGTTGAAAAACGCCAGTTCGCACGGCGGCCCGTGTTTGACCGATCGTCGAAAGCAGCGTGTCCACGCAGGTG
>DATIUW010000346.1:0-20757 GCA_035466435.1 Polyangiales bacterium
ACACGGCGGGCGCGTACTCCGGCGCAGCCGCGATGATCTCACGGTATTGCGCAATCGCCGAATCGACGTTGCCAAGCCGTGTTTGGAAAATCTGCCCGGTTCGGAACTGAAGATTCAGCACGGCCTCCGGCGTCGTCGCGACCGCTGCTTCCATCCTCAGCGTGGCGGCCAGGTCGTCCCAACGCTCGGTCTGCTCGTAGAGCCTGTCTAGCGCCTCGATGGCGACCACGTCCGCCGGATCGACGTCGACCACGAACTGATAACGGGAAATCGCGGCATCCACGTCGTCGAGCTGGACCTCGTTGATGACGGCGGAACGCTTGGCGAGGTCGACGACGTCCTCGGGCGATTCCTCACGCTTTTTCTGCACTTCCTCGTCGTAACGAGAAGCTACTTCATGCCAGCGGCCCGTCTGCTCCGCCAGCCGCTCGAGGGCGGAAAGCGTGCGCTCGTCGTCGATGTCGAGAGGAAGCGCGCGCACGAAAGCTTGAAACGCTGCAGGCAGATCCTCGAGCTGAATCTCGTAGATCTCGGCGAGTTGATGGAGCATCTCGACACGGTCGGCCGGATCGTCAGTGAAACGCACCCGGACCTCGCGGGCCTCGGCGAGCTTTCGGTACTCACCGGCATTCAGATATACCTCTTCGAGCACCTCGGCTGCTGCCAACGGCTCCACGGCGTCCTGCGTCATCGTACGGAGCGCTTCGAGCGTCGGACGATGATCGGGAGCGACGGTCAAGATGTCGCGATACATCTCGATGGCACGCGCTGGGTCCTCGAGCTGGCCCCTCCAAAGCTCTCCGATGCGGAAGCGAAGATCGATTCTCGCATCGTCTTCGGCTACCAACTCGGATTGGCGCTCCAGAACCTGCAACAAGTCGCGCCACTGCGCCGTCTCCTCGTACAATGCGTCGAGGTGGCCGAGCGCCGTGAGGTCGTCCGGATCGATCTCCAGCACGCGCTGGTAGGCATCGATTGCCTTGTCGGAGTCGTCGACTTGGCCCTCGAAGACGCGGCCCATGGCCGTGAAGATCTCCTTGCGAACCTCCGGGTCGGAAACCACCTCCGCCTTGCGTTCGTAGGACTCGAGAAGAGGCTGCCACTTGCCGAGCTGTGTTTGCAGCTCGATCAAGCGATCGAGCGATTCGACGTCCTCGGGATCGATCTCGAGGACCCTCTGATATACGGCGATTGCTTCCGATGGCTTGTCGAGAATGTCTTCGTAGATCGCAGCCGCCTTGACGAGCTGCTCGCGCTGCTCGGCGGGCGATGGAGCCATCTGCGCCTTTCGACCGTAGATTCCGGCCAGGTCCTCGTAGCGCTCCGTCTGTTGGAACAGCCGCTCGAGCGCATCGGCCGACCGCTGATGGAGCTCGTCCGTGTCGAGCACACGCTCGTAGTGCTCGATGGCCCGATCGAGCTGACCCAGGTCCTCCTCGCGGATCTGCGCAGCCCGCAACAACAGCGCGACGGCAAGCTGCGGATCGTCTGCCGATTCCACCACCTGCTCGTACACTGCCGCAAGCGCGTCCGATGCACCGACGGCAGCGCTCAAGCGCTCCAGCTCTTCCTTCGACTTCGGGTGACCCGGATCTTCCTGGAACGCCCGTGCGTAGCTCTCGAAGGCCCCATGCAGGTCACTCAAGGAGAATTCCTGCAACTTGGCGATCTGGTGAAAGAGCTCCAACCGCCGTTCGGGGGACGTCGCGTGATGAGCCTGAATCTCGTACACCTCGGCAAGACGTCCTGCCGCGCCGCTGTTTTCGTAGATGGGCTCGAGGATGTCTGCGACGGCTGCCTGATGCTCGGAAGACTCCAGCAGGCGCTCCAACGCGCCGAGCGCAGCCGGATTCCCCGCGTCGCTGCCGAGAACGTCACGGTAGATCTCGATGGCCGAGTCGGTCGAAGCCATGCGCTTCTCACGAATGTCGGCGAGACGTAGCATCAGCTCGGTATGCTCGCGCGGCTCGTCGACCAGCGAGAGTTGTCGTTCGACGTTGTCCGCGAGGTCGCTCCACAGTCCGCAGCGCGCCAACAGGTCGTCGAGCGTGCTGAGCGCATCCCGGTTGGTCGGATCGAGCTCGAGAATTTCGTTCTGAAGAGCGATGGCTTGTTGGGCCTCGTCGAGCACGTCGGCGTGAATGCGTCCCATCTCTGCGAGGACCGCGATCTTGTCGTCTGGGTCGGAGCATGCTTCAGCTCGGGCTCGAAGCACGCCAGCGAGGTCGTGCCAACGCTCCGCACCTCGATAAAGCGCATCGAGCGCACCGAGCACCTCGAAATCTGCCGAATCGACCTCGAGCACCTTTCGATAAGCTGAGACTGCGGCTTCGAGATCCCCGAGCTGCGACTCGTGTATCCGAGCGGTCTTGATCCATAGAGACCGGCTCAGCGAGACGTCTTCGACGCTCGCTGCGAGATCGCCGGTGAGCTCGGCCACCGCCTCGAACGAGTCGTGCTCTGCTGCGATCAATTCGAGACGCTGCAGGGTCGCAGTGTCCGAGGGCATTTCCCGGAATGCCTCGCACAGCGCAGCGAAGCCGCGCTCGTGATCGCCGATGTGCTGAAAGTAGGTGTCGGCGACGCGACAAAGCAGCTCGAGACGCTTTCGTGCCTCCGCGCTGAAGCGGCTCTGGACCCGCAACGCATTGACGTACGAGCTCCACTCCTCGCTCATCTCGTAGACGGGCTCGAGGACGCGGGAAGCCTGGGCAGCCACTTCGTCATCGTCGAGAAGCTGTTCGAGGCGCTCCTTGGCACCGTCGTGGTCCGGAATCAGCGACAACACCTCGCGATGGAGGTCCACGGCGCGATGCTTGTCTCCGAGGCGGGACTCGCAGACTCTCGCCAACCTGAACTTGAGCGAGGCGAGCTCCTCGTGGCTTTCGGGTCCGGCTTCGATTCGGCGCTCGAGCAACTGGCCGAGCTCGGTCCACTTGGATTCGGACTCGTAGAGGCGCTCGAGGTCCTGGCAGGCCTCGCTCTGATCGACCCCGTGCTCGTCGATGATGCCTTCGAAGGCCTCGATGGCCTTGTCGGCATCGTCGAGGGCCTCGGCAAACAAGCGAGCACGACGATAGGCGACGTCGAGACGGGCGTCCGCGTCTTCCTCGAGCTCGATCCGGCGTTCGTAGATGTCGAGAAGCTCCTCGAACCGCTCCGTCTGCAGATAAAGCTCGCCGAGCGCGCCGAGCGCGACCGAGTTGTCGCTCTCGAGTCCGTACACGCCTTCAAACTGTCCGATGGCCTCGTCGATCCGGTCGAGCTGCACCAGCGTCTGGCCGTAGCTGAGCCGAATGGGCACGGCTTGGAAGGGGTCTGAAACCGCCTCGATCGCCGATTCGAAGCTCGAGACGAGCCGGTCCCAGCCGTTCAGCTCTTCGGCCAACCGTTCGACGTCGGTTCGAGCGCCGTCGTCGGTCGGCGCGAGGCGAAATGCTTCGAGGTACCGGTCGAAGGCAACTTCGGGTTGGCGAAGGCGCTCTTCGAACACGCGGCCCATCTTGCCGAGAAGCTCGACTTTCGAGCTGGTCTCGTTCGCATGGGCGAATCGCACCTCGAGAACGGATACCAGCTTGCGCGCGTCGTGCGCGTCTTCGTAGATCGGCGTGAGCGCCTCGGCAGCCTGCACGTTGTCTGGATCGGCGCCGAGAATTTTCTCGTAGACGCGGGCGGCGCGGTCCGGCTTGCCCTTTTCGTGCTCCCAGAGGCGAGCAGCCCTGAAGAGCAGCGCGATCTTGTCCTCGGGAGAGGTTTCCTGTGCCTCGGCCTGACGCTCGACGATGCGAATGAGCTCGTCCCACTTCTCGGCGTCGGCGTAGAATGCTTCGAGCTCGTCCCAGGCCCCGAGTGACACGTACCGTCGCTTGAGTTGTTCCTGGGCGCGTCGATCGGAAGGGTCGAGCTCCAGCAGCTTCCTGAAGGCGCGAATCGCGCCCTCGTCGTTGCCGATCTTGTCGGCGTAGATCATTCCGAGCTTCTGCAGTTGCTGCTTCATGGAACCGACGTCGGTGTCGGCTGCGACCAACGTCTCGAGGACCTCGGCGAGCGGCTCCCACTCGCGGGCTCGTTCGTAGAGCTGGGCCAGGTTTTCCAATGCGGTCGCATTGCCGGGATCGTCTTCGATGACCTTCTGCCAGAGCTCGATACAGACCGCCGGCTTGCGCAGTCTCTGCGTGGCTAGGTCGGCCATCTCGCTGTACCGAGGCAATCGCTCGTGCTCCGGCAGCAGCTCGACCTCGCGCTGCATGGTGCGTATCAGCTTCTCCCAATCACGGCGCTTCTCGTACATCTGCTTGAGCTGCTCGATGGCATCGGCATCGTGCGGCTCGTGCTCGAGAAGCTGCTCGAAGCACTTGATCGCTTCGGCCTGATTGCTGGACCGCTCCAGATACAAGACCCCTGCCTGACGGAAGAGCTCGACCTTTTCTCGAGACGACGGTACGAGCTCGGCTTTGCCGAGGATGGACCGGATCATGTCCGACCACCGCTTTTGCTCCTCGAACTTCGCAATCGCGTCGTCGAGCTTTTCGATCTCCGCCGCCTCGTCGGCCGTCAGCTCCCGAACCTCATCCCCCGATTTTTGTTCCGACATCTTGCCCCAGCCCCCTTACGGCGATTCGGTCCTCAACTCTGCGAGACGATCTCGAGCAGCTTTGACGTAGTGCTCCGGTGCGTCTGTCCCCGCCATCATCACGTACTTGTCGAGGTAGCGTTTTGCCTCCTCGTCGTTGCCCTGAAGCGCGTAGGTCCAGCCGAGCGAAAACAACGCGTCCGACATGCCAGGCACGATGCCGAGCGCTTCTTGAAACTCGGCGATGGCCTCGTCGAACTTGCGCTGTTGTTGATACACGGTGCCGAGGAGGTGGTGAATGTTCGCCTCCTCTTCGGTCCCCGGCATCGCGACCTCGAGCGCTTCGGTCAACACCTGTGCGGCGTGATCGGGATACCGAAGGTCCGCGTACAGCCGGCCGAGCGCCGAATACGACGGCAAGAACCGGGGACCGGTCTTGATCGCGTCGGTGTACTGATAGAGCGCGTTCTGCGGATCTTCGAGCTCCTCGCTGCAGCGTCCCAGCTTGAAATGCGCCTTGAAGAGCGTCGGGTCGAGCTCGAGCGCTTTGGTGAACGCGGCTTGCGCACTCTTCCAATCCTGGAGCTCCATCAATACGGTCCCGAGCTTTTCGTGGTAACCAGCCACGTCCGGCTTCGCGACGATCGCGCGCTCGAGCGCTTCGCGCGCAGCCGAAAACGCCCGCAGCTCGATGCGAACGATGGCCAGGTTGAAATACGCCTGATGATTGGTGGGATCGAGCACCGCAGCCTTCTCCAGGCTCTCCGCGGCCTCGTTGAGCCGTTTCATCTGAGCCAGCTCGACCCCCGCGTTCATCTCGTTCATCGATTCGACGCGAGCGCGCGAGCAGTTGCCGCCCATCAGGATCAGACCCACCAATACCAAGCCGAATGTGCGAGGTCCCATCGTTGCCTCCCATGCTTGCAAATTCACAAGCACTTCAATCCTACAGCATTTGTCGCATGGCCAACAACTCTAAACCCAGCTCTTTTTCAGCTGTTTTTGCCTTTTTGGCCAGTTTCAGACCAACCCACGTCTGCTGAACAGCAGACCAGGAGCTGGAAAGCAGGGATATCCGAAGGAAATCTTGCTCGTACCGCGGCCGGAAGGTCACTGGCCGGCGGCGTCGAGCAGGAACGGATAGTTGACGACGACCACGCCGCCGCCATCGGGCGCCGGGAAGGTCCACCGGCGAACCGCCTGCACGATACAGCCCTCGACTGCCGCGTTGCGCAAGCTCGAGTCGGCGACCATCGCAGACTGGACCGAGCCGGTCGGCGAGATGACGAAGCGCGTGGTCACCCTTCCTTGGAGGTCGGGCCGCGCATTGAGCTGTTGCTCGTAACAGAACTTCACCTCGTTGATGTGGCGTCGCACCACACGACGGATGACTTCCTTCGAGAGCGAGCCGCGAACCTCGGCCCCTCCGCTACGAACCTGCGGCACACCCGCCGATCGTCCGCGGAAACCGCCAACGCCTCGGCCGTAGCCACCCTCGCCATCGCCGCGGCCGCCGCCACGTCCGATCGTGCCGAAGTTGCCCATGCCGATGGTGCCTTGGCCGAGACCGCCACCCCCTCGACCGGTGCCTCGTAAGACGAGACCTCCAAAGCCGAAGTTCTGGCCGATGTCATTGCCGGTCATGGCGCCAAGCGCACTGGTCGGATCGTTACCGAGCGCGAAGTCCGCGCCGTAGGGCGAGGTTGGCGCGTTGAACGAGCCTTGCATGGAAGCAAGCGTCCCGATGATGCCTGCCGTGCGCGCTTCTTCCTTGGCCTGCTCGCGCGCCATGACTGGATCGGGGTTGTCCTCCGGCCCTTGAATCCCGTACTTGTTCTTGGTCTTCTCGGCGGTTTCGTCGCCCATCTGACCTTGCTCACCTTCGTGAGCCTTACCCGTTCCGCCTCCGGACGAATCCTCGCCGTTCAGCCACTCCGGCTCCGGCTCCTCGAGCTCTTCCGGCTCCATCAAGAACTGAATCAGACGCGAATCGGTGGCCAACAAGTCCGAAGAAAGGCCGCGAGGCCGCGGCGGCTGAAAGTAGAACATCGTGAGCACGAGGCTTGCGAAGAGCGCAGCACCCGCCACGTAGATCATGGGACGAATGTCGAGCTTGGCATGACCGGCAACCTTCTTGCCTGCTTTGACGTCCTTGATGACGAAGGTGAAGTTGCGGTGCTTGATGCGAACCGAGCCGCCCTCCGGCACCGGGAACTCCAACGCGCCCGCGATACGGGAGCTAGGCCGAAAGTCGCCCTGCCCTCGCATGAGGTCGAAGGAGCGGGTCTGATGCCCAATCGTGGCTTCGCCCTTGGCGCCCTCAGGCACGATGGCAGTGACGCCCGCGCCTTCCGCCACGCAAAGAGGCATCCGATCCACGCCGATTGCATCGTGACCGAGAATGAAGTCGACATCTTCCCCATCGGGCTCGCCGACGTAGTAGTCACGCGGTGGATTGAGGTAGTCGACGTTCAGAACGTTGCGGTCGCCCCAAAGCACGGAGACTTCGATGGCGCGTTCGTCGGTTTCGATTTCGTGCGACGGGACTGCAGGAGCCGTAGCCACCAGGCCATACTGCGGCCCTTCGTCCTCGGCAGACGAGGCGAACGGCGTACGCGACTTGCGCCTTGCGCCTACCTCGAACGGATTGAACTTGGGGCCGGATTCTTCGTCGTTGCCGGCCACTGGCGGCACGGCTTTCGTCCGCGGCTCGGACTCCTCGTCCAACATCGCCGTCATCCCGCGTTCGTCCACGACGGGCGTTGCTCGCTCCGCACCGACCGCCATCGCGAGGGGTGGCGTCGACGCATACGCTACGGTGCCCGTGATGATGTCGACGTGCAGCCGCTTGTTGCCGAGCTGCACGACGTCTCCCGTCTGCAGCTTGCGTTTGTTGACCTTCTCGCCGTTGACCATGGTCCCGGCGGCAGATCCCAGATCGATGATGAACACCTCCCCGGGCGCGGTCACCTCGATCACCGCGTGCATTCGGCTGACCTTGTCGTCCTCGAGACGAATGTCGCTCGTCTGAAGGCGGCCGATTTTGATGATCTCTTGGCTCAGCGTTTCGGTGCTGAGCAATTGGTCGCCTTCGTAAACGGAGAACGCGACCGATGTATTGTGGCTCGACTCACTCACCCGGATCCCCCATTTACAAATCTTCCACAGATTTCAGCATCTCGGGAATAAAATGCTCTCGAATCTGAATCAGTGACGATCGTCGCCCACGGCGACGGACGATCAATTGCTCGCCATCGGGTCGAACGAGATCACCGCTGACGAGGTCGTCTTCGAAGTCGTAGGTGGTTTCCGGTGGGGGCGCGTCCTGCGCGGATGCTGACCCGGCGCAGACGAACGACCCCCCGGCTAGTGCAATGATAACGAGGCTTTGTGCTATGAACTTCGAAAGTTTTTTGCTCATGTTTCCTCCTCAGCCCGCGAGCTGCATGGCCTCGATGGAGATGTCGATGTTCTGCAGGCGACCAGGTCTGCACTTCGGTGCGCCGCGCTTCTTGCCTGCGCCGTCGGCGCAGCGATTGTTCACGTCTTGCACGCTCGAGCGGAATTCCGGCTCGTTGTTTGCCCGCTTCAAGAACTCGCTGAAGTAGCTCTTGGCTTGCTTCAGGTCGCCGACCGAGCCCGACATGTAATCCTGGTAGAGGATGCCGAGGTTGAAGTAGGCCTCCGGACGCCGGCCGTCGATTTCCTTGGCCCGCTCGTACTGAGCCTGTGCTTCGGAGAACTGCCCGAGACCACGTAGCGCGGTTCCCAGACCGATGATGGCGTCGTAGCTCTCGGGTTGTAGCTCGACCGCTCGCGCGAAGGCCTTTCGGGCGTCTTCGTAGCCCCGGAACGAAATGGTCACCTCGCCGAAGTTCATCTGCGCCTCGAAGAGATCCGGGTCGAGGGTGATCGCTCTCTCGAAGTACCGGAGCGCCATGATCACGTCACCTTTGTAGACCTTGATCAGGCCCCAGGTGTTGTAGATGGGCGCGTAGTCCGCATCGAGCATCTGCGCCTGCCGGCAGACCACCTCGGCGAGGTCGAGCTCTGCAGGCTTGCCCTGGCGCCCGCGGTCGTAGTGCAGGAGCGCCATTTGGTTGAAGGCCGCCAAATAGTCGGACTCGATGGCCAGCGCGCGGCGCAAATTCTTGAGAGCCTCGTCGCTGTTCCCCTCGGCCCGTTGGACGATCGCGAGATTGGTGTAGCCCGAGGTACACTGCGGATCGTCCTTGATCGACTGCTCGAATGCGCTCTTGGCCTCACGCATGCGACCCTGCTTCAAGTCGCGCAGGCCGAGCGCGACGCGCGCCTTGCAGAGCTTGTCGTCGATCTCGAGCGCCTCCTCGAAGTGCGCGTACGCCCCATCGTCGCCACAGCGCGAGAGCGCCAAGCCGGCCATGTAGCGGGCCTCGGCAAAGGCGCCACCTTGGGCTTCGGCCGCGCGCTCGAACGACTTCTCCGAGCTGCTGCACTTGGCTGCCGTCCAGCCGCTCTTCTCGTTGGCTTCGAACTCCGCGAGCGCATCCTCCCATTTGCCGTGCGCTCTCTTGCTCACCGCGCTTCCGTCGGCTGTGGTAATCGCTTCGCCGCCAGCCGTGCGGGCTACGTCAGCGGAGGGAATGCTCGATTGGCTTCCGCTTCCGCCTCCGCCACAACCCGCGCCGAGCGCCATGGCCACGAATGCTAGGTGATGGTGTCGCATTACAGATCCTCCCTACGGGCGACGGCGTCTTTGGTGTTGAGCCTTTGCTGGTCGATCGCGCCCAAATCGACGACGCCCGGATCACCAACGGTAGCCTTCACGTAGTTCGGCTCGCCCCTCAGCTCCGCAGCAACCGGATACTTCCGGGGATTGAGGGCATTGAGCTCGTGCTCACACGACCGTGACCACTCGTTGAACCAGCGAACCTGCGTCGCCGTCTTGAGACAGAACTCGAACTTGTCGATGGCCTGCCGCTGAAGGGGCTCGGACACGTCGTCGAGCGCACCCACGTAGATGTCGAAGAGCTCAGGGTCTTTCTCGATTTCACGCGGGATCGGCGCATCGCGGAACTCGTCGACGAAGCTGCGGTACATCTCGCCGGTGCGAGCCGCTGCTGCGATCTGCCACGGGGCCGACTTCATTTCGACGCCGCCTGCGCTGGCGGTGATTCGCGCCACCTTCGCGTAGTCCGACTCGGCGGCGCGAAGCGCAGCTTGCTTGCGGGTCACCCACTTTTTGAACTCCGTGTTCGACCACTTCTTGACCTTGGCCAAGCTCTTTCCGCCTCTGTACTGAGGGAAAGCGACCTGCTGGAAGTCTGCGAACTCGTATTCGGCGAGATGGAACTGGGACTCCGCCGCGCTGTCGAGGGCCTGGCGGACGAAGAGGACTTTGCTCTCGCTCGGAACGTCCCTGAGCGCCGCGATCTGCTTGGGCGCGCCGGTGGTCCATTCTCGGACGGCCGCCTCGAAGTGCTTCCGTGCGTCGCCCCTCTTGTTGAGCTTCCAGAATGCCCGGCCGATGGCCGTGTGGGCCTGGATGATCTGGTGCGGCATCCCCACCTTGCCGTAACTGCTCAGGTAGTCGCGGTAGTGCGAAATCACCTCGAACCATCGCTCCTGCCGCTCGTAGATCGACCCGATGGAGAACATGACCTGAGAGGTCTGGCGAGGCAGCTTTCGCCGGTAATTCTTGGCGAAGAGCTCTGCGTCTTCCATCGCGGTCTTGTCGTCGCCCAGGCCGATGCGGAAGAAGGTCGCTTGCTCCAAGCCTTCGATCGCGTTCGGACAGATGCCGCTCTTCTTGTCGTCCTCGGAACATCGTGTTCCGTCTTCTCCTGGGAACTTGCGCGCGAAATCCTCGTAGTACTTCGCCGCTTGCTCGTAGTATGCGAGCGCCTGAAAGTTCTGGCCGATCAGATAGATCGCCTTCTTCGAAAGCGGGCTTTCGGGATAGCGCTCGACCAGGACCGTGCGGACCTGAATGGCGCGACCCAGGAGATGCGCTGCTTCGAAGTTGATCGCTGCGTTGTACAGCATCTCGTCCATCTCTCCGCACTCTTCGTGACGCCGGAAGATACGAACGTAGGTAGCCGCAGCCTTCTTGAATTCACCGGTCTTCTGGTAGGTCTCTGCTTCCTTCCGTCGGACTTGGCACTGCAGAGTGCCGAGCGTCCCGCAGAGATCGGGATGCTCTTCGGTGAGCTGCTCCGTGCCGCAGAACGACGCGGACATCGGGTCGATCGAAGCGCTGAGCTCTTGGACGCATGCAACGCGCGGCTCCGGAATCTGGGTGCCCAACACGTTCAAACAGTCCAAGTAGAGGTTCGCCGCGTACTCGGCGAGCTCACTGTCCTTGTGGTTGAAAGCGATGTCGCGGAAGAGCACCGCCGCCTCTTCGAAGCGGTTGGCTTCGTAGTAGATGCGCGCACGACGATACTTGATGGTGGCCAAGTCGTCGGCTTGGTCTACGTAACAAACGTAGCGATTGAACGCCTCGAGCATGCCTTCCTGAAGCGGTGTGAGCTCCTTCGGAGAGAACTCGTTGCTCGCGGCGACCTTCGACTTCTGGGCCTTTTGGTCGGTCTTGCTGACGAAATTGGTCTCGGTCTCGCGCGGAACGTACTGCTGCTGGTAGAGATTGTTGTAACAAAGCACCGCGGCATAGGCGGCATCGCTCGTGTACTCGCCTTGCGGATTCAGCTCGACCACGTGGTCGAACGCCGGCCCACACTGGCTCCACTCGTCCATCTTCCACAGAAGCTCGGCGTAGAAGTACGAGATTTTGTACTCCGTCGGCCAGTCACGCTTGTCGACGTTCGGGAACTGCATCTGCTCCATGTCCGGAAACTCCTTGAGGAGCGTCCGGTACAAAACCGCCGCCTGTGACATGGTCTTCTTGTCGCGGGTGCCAGGCGCATCGTCGGTACCCACGGCCTCGCGATGCCACGAGGTCCCGAGCCAAAGCATGGTCGTGGCCGTTTCGACCTTGCATTGCTCGACCTTCTCCTCGGGACGATTGCTCTTTTGGAAGCCGCGGTAGATGTCGACGAGGCGCTTCAGCTCGATGATCTGCTCGTCCTTGGAGCGTGACGAAATCACCGCATTGGTGACTTTGGTCTGCCAATCGCAAAGCGAATCGCTACGCGGCGCATCCGCCATCAGCTTGTGGTAGACGGTGATCGCCTCGGGCCACTGCCCCGTGTCGTAGTAGAGCTCGCCGAGATTCTCGAGCATCTCGTGCGCCTCGTCGTCGCCTCTCGCGTAGCGCCGGAAGAAATCGAGTGCCTTGCCGGGCGAGCCGTATCTCGAATACGGCAGCACTAGCTCTTTGCGCGCCTGACGCGCGAGATTCTGCGCGTCATTGGCGTACTTGTTGCTGCGTGCGAACTCGAGGATGTCGACGAAGGCCTGGAGCGATTGCCGGTAGCGCTCGCGGTTGTATTCGACCCAGGCGATCTTGTAGAGCGCGTAGCCGTAGACCGAGTTTCGCTTCGGCGGGAACTCGAGCACCTTTCGATAGAACTTGGCTGCAGCCTCCATGTCGCCGTCGTTGAAATAGAACTCGGCGAACGACAGATAGGCGTTTGGCACGTAGCGGCTCTGCGGATAGTCCTTGATCAGGCGGCGATAGACCGACCGTGCCTTGTCGAACTGATTCAGCTCCTGAAGCGCGAAGGCGAGAGAAAACAGAACCTCGTCCATGCGCTTGAACGTCGGATGGTCGCGTACCAGCGTCGCGTAGGTGCGGATGCTCTCCTCTCGAATCTTGTCGAGCTCGCCTTGAGCAGCTTTCTGGCCGTCACGCGCCTGCTTGCATCGCTCTTTGTCCTCGTCCCTCGTGCAGGCCTCGTAGATCGGGTCATCGAACGATCGGACCTTGGCGGTCTTGGCGATCTGCATCTCGAACTGCGTCTCGGCGAGTCGAAGCAGCACCTCCGGCCGCCGCGGGTCGTCCGCGGCGCTGTTCTTGACCAACCGTTGAAGGATGGCGATTTCCTTTTCGAGAAGGCTTTCGGCGCGGGCACGGGTTTGCTCTCGACCGTGCCGGGTGCTCATGTCGATCTCGAGTGCGGGACCGGTCGGACCGCGGCCGCGCGCTTTCTTAGGCTCGGTGGCCTTCATGCGTGATACGGGCGCATTGCCGGCTTCCTTGGCGACTTCCTTCCGGGCTCCTGCAGGACAGGCCCCGATCGCCCGCTCCGTGCTCTCCGGAATGCACATCGGCGCAGTGCTCATCGGCGCTTGCTCCGCCGAAGCCTCGCCCCCCATCACCACGACGAGCGCCCCGAAGAGGAGGCCGGCCGCGTACTTCGATTTAGTTAGCGCGTGCATAGGTTGGTTACCTGTTGTCGATAGAATCCGAGCTCGTCTCGCCACCACTCCCCATCGAATGGCCAGAGCTGATGTTCCTCGTCCACGTTGACGTCACCGCCTTTGGATTGCTTGGCGAGTGACATCTGTTGTTGAAGCTCTTGGTCGATCTGGCCGCGGCGGAAGGTGGCGATTTCGAGCTCCACCGTATCGACCTGATTGCTGAGATCCTGCAGCTCGCGAATGAGCCGGTTGTATCGGCCGCGCGCCAGATCACCTGCTTGATCGACGGCAAACGACTTCGCGATTGCGACGTCCTCCAAGATCTTTCCGCCTACTGGTGAAGCTCTGAAGCTTTCGCTCGACTTCATGAGCTGCGCTTCCTCTTTGTCGAGAATCTCGACGTACTCGAGGTGTTGCAGCACCGTCCGATCGCTCAAGGCCGTCGCGACGATGGGCCGAACGCGTAGCGAGAGGTCGGCTTGGTTGTTCCTGACCTCCTTCAGCAGCTCGAAGAAAGCCGCGTTGTCCTGGTGCTTCCTCAGGACTGCATCGAGCTCTTGCTTGACCGGATCGTAGCGGTCGTGGAACTGCGCGACCGTCGCCTCGGCGTTGTCGACCTGGCAATTCACGAAGAACGTGACTGCTTTGAGCACGAGCGCCTCGGGATAAAATGCGTTCTCGAAATACGGCGAGTAGAGCGTGTGCACGTTACCGAGCGCACGTGAGTACTCGTCGGCCAGGAAGAATGCCCACGACGATTCGAACAGTGAGTCGAGCCAATATTCACTCGACTGCTCGACCCTCGTCCACGACTCGACCGACTGTCCGAGAAGGGTGCCGTCGATCTGGGCGCCGGTCCCTTGGTTGGCAGCCGTGTAGTAGACGCGCGCCAGCGAGATCCATGCGAGATTGCGCATTCGGTCTTCATCCACGCCTCTGACGTTGCCTGAATCGATCGCTTCGAGGATGGCTCTGAAGGACGCAATGGCCGGACGTGCTTGGCGCATGCGCACGAAAGAGATTCCTTCGAAGAACTTCGCGTAGGCGTACTGCTTGGCGTTCGGGTCGACCTCTTGAAACACGTCGATGGCCTGACGGAACGACGCCTGCGCGTAGAGATGCCGACCCATCAAGTAAAGAAGCTCGTTGTAGAGATCGCGATCTTTTTCCTTGAACTCCTCGAGAGCTCCGATGCCGTAGCGGCCGACCTTCTCGATGATGCCGGAGGCCTCGGGAAGCTTCGAAGCCAACATGCCGAGCCACTCGAGCGTGTCGCCGAAGAAGAGATGACGCGGACCCTGCGCGCTGATGTCATCGAAGACCGTGAGCGCCGACTGGTAGTAGCGCATCTTGTAGAGCGACTGTCCCAACAAGAACTGAGCGCGGTTGCGATTGCCGCGACCGTCTTTCGACTTACCCGCTGCCACGCGCTCGAAGCCGATCGCCGCTTCCGCGTACTTCTTGGCTTCGAATGCGCTGAGCGCGTCGGCCAACTCCTTGGACGGCTTGCCCAACTTGGTCGGCGCCTCCGCCTGCCCGGTCTCCTCGAGACCGAAGCTCATGTCTTGCGCGCTTGCCGGCGCGCCCATGGACGAGCCTCCGATCAACGCGGCCGCCGCCCACAAGCGGATCCACTTCATACAGCGCTCCTTGTCGCGGAACCTTGGTTTTCCAAGTTTCCCCCTGTCCCCCAAATTTCGAACGAAACCAGCCCCTTCCGGCTCGCTCGGGTACCATCATAGAAAGCAGCCGAAGGGGTCGTCAAGGTATAGTCGCATTGAGCTTTTGACGGGCTGACTGCAATTGGTGCTGGAAACCTACCCATGGACCTGCCAAATTTCTGAGTCGAGAGAGGTGGTTCGCCCCCTCTCCCTCATCTGACCCCTGACGGCGGGGGAAGTTTGGGTCCAATGTGTTATTGCCGTTATGCTGTGAGCGAGTTGGGGGCTCTCAGGGGGGCAGGATGGGTAAACAATTGCTTGAATTGATGGGCTACGTGGCGATTTCGCTACTGTGGCTGGCGGGGACGGGCTGCTCGACCAGCGCTGTGGGCGATCCTTGCATTCCGGAACAGGTGCCGGTGGGCGGCTTTCTGGAATCGGAGACCTACCTCGAGACCAGCTCGGTCCAATGCGCAACGCGGGTCTGCCTCGTCCGAAACCTGAGCGGTGACCCGAACAACCTCTTGGAAGACGAGTGCCCACGAGGCGAAGACACCTGCGTCAGCGCCGAAGACGTCGAGCGAAGCGTCTATTGCTCCTGTCGATGCGCCGCGCCCGCCGGGAGCGACCTCCCAACCTGCGGGTGCCCAGCCGGCTTCCTCTGTGAAGAGGTGCTCGAGACCGGCGGAGACGGATTGCGGGGAAGCTACTGCGTCCGCGACCCGGTCACCGACACGGAATCGATGTGAGCTCGCACGGCGCGGCGAAGCGCTCGTCGCCGCGTTCTTGGAACGACGCGGCTTCACCATCTGCGGGCGCAACGTACGCGTCGGCCGCCTCGAGCTCGACATCATCGCAAGACAGGGCCCGCTGATCGTCGTCTGCGAGGTCCGCTCACGCAGCCGCGCACGTCCGGTATTTCCCGCCGAAACCATCGGCCCCGAGAAGCTGGCCCGCATCCGCCGCGCCACCGCCATCTGGTTGCGCCAAAAGAAGCTCCGCCGCGTTCGCGCCCGCATCGACGCGGCAGCCGTCGTGTTCGAGTCGGCCGCGGACGAGCCGCGAATCGAGTACTACGAAAACGTATCCTTCCCCATGCGCTGACTACGGAACGCCGTGGGTTAGTCGACGCTCTTGCGGATCCGTTCGATCAGCGATCGCAGCTCGGTGAGGTAAGCCGATTGCACCCCGGCGGATTCCATCTTGCGCAGCGTCTCCTCGAGCTGATCGATCTCCTCGGCGCGCTGGTCGCGGAGCGACTCCACCATTCGAGCAAACGATTGGTAGAGATCTTGAAGCTCGTCACCTTTGCGGATTCCGGTGGTCACCTCGAACCGGCCCTGTCCCACGTGCTCGAAAAGTCGCCTCATTCGATAAGCCGGACCGACCACACGGTGGGTCACGACGATGCCCGTGATGCCCAGCGCCAAGGTCAGCAGCGCCACGCCGGCGATGATCGCGTTTCGAATCTTGCGATCCTCCTGTTCCGCGAATCGTTCGAGGTCGCCAGCCGTCGTGTCGTCCAGATCTGGTTGCGCCGCGATGTGCGCGGTCAAAGCCTCGGTCTGTCCTCTGGAAAATCGGTACGCGATGTAGCCGAGGACGCTCGCCACCGTGATGGTGACGACGAGCACCATGCCCGTGTATTTCAGTTGAAAGCGCCGATCCAGAAGATAGTTGCGGACCTTGCGTTGTTTCTTTGGCGGCATTCCGTTACTCACTTCCTACGTCCATCGCTCTCGAAGCGTCAAAGGCTTCCTTTCGCCCTTACGGTCTCCATCACCGTCGGAAGGCGGCGAAGCGCGCCCAGGAACGCGCCCTGAATGGCCTGCTCCGCGATGTCCCCGTCGTACCCGCCGGATGCGGTCGCAGCGCCGCGCAGCATCCCGCGCATTTCTCGACCGGGATACGTCAGCACGACGATCGTCACGACTGCCCTCACCGCGTCGCCCTTCGGCTCGAGGGACACCACCGAGCTCTCGAGATAGATGCCGTGAAGCTTCCGGCCGACGATCTCTCGCTTGGCTTCGGCGGGGCTGAGGTCGTCGGGCGCAAGCTCTACCCCCTCGAGCTGCTGTAGCTGCTCAGCCAGGAAGATTCGCGCGTCGAAAAGCATCTGCCGTGACACGCGCTCCGCTTTTGTACCCGGCATGCCCATGGCGACGAGGTACCGTGTGGGGCCGGGTCCGTGCGGCCGCTGTCCGACGGATTGCAGCGCCTCGACGGCCTCTTTGGCCGCCCTCCGCACTGCTTTGTCCCGATCACGAGTCGCTTTCTCGACCACTGGAAGCGACTGCTTGGCCTCGAGCCGGCGCAGCGACGAGATCGCGGCGACGCGCACCGCGGGATGAGCGTCGGCCAACGCCCTTTCGAGCGCGCGAATCGAGCTGCGGGTCGATTCGAGCTGACCGAGTGAAAGCGCAGCCTGCGCCCTCACGCGAAAGGCTTCGGAGGTCCGGAGCAATCGTACGAGGTAGTCCTCGCGCGCGTCGGCCGCTGCGCCGTTTGCAAACAGCAGCGTAACGACGATCAGCGCTCGCCATCCATGCCATCGGCCAATGTGCCCGGTCAACCGCTCCCAGCCCTTTCCCCGCTGTCATCAGTATCACCGCAGCCCGCTGGCGACGGCAAACGACTTGAATAGCGGCCGCGTTGACTCCCCCGGCCTCAGCTCTCTATATTCCCCCGGTCCCAACGACCATCGGGGGATGACAGAGGTCGAATGGAGCAACTGGATCTGAGCAACCCAACTACGATCGCTGCAATCGCCGCGATCGCCGTGCTGATCGTCGTCGGCATCGTGATCGGCATCGTGCGGGGCCGAAAGAAGCAGGAGCTTCGACCGGGACCACCCCAACCTCCGCCCGAGGCGCTCACCGAAGAGCACCCGAAGATCAAAGTGCAAGAGCCGGCCGAGGCCGAGCCCACGCAACCGATTCAGCTCGAGGATCTGGTGCCGCCTGCGCCGCGAGCGCCCGAAGCGCCGGCGCCTCCTGCGCCCGAGCCGCGCGTCGCCCCGCCGCCCGCTCCACCGGCCGATCTCGGGGCGTTTCGCAGCGGTCTCAAGTCGACTCGTGGCAACCTGATTTCGCGGCTGGCCAGCGTGTTTCGCAAGGGACGCGAGCTCGATCCGTCGATCCTCGAGGAGGTCGAAGAGGTTCTGATCACGGCCGACGTCGGCGTTCACACCACGGGGCGCATCCTCGAGGCCCTCCGCAGCCACATGAACGGAGGTCATCTCTCCTCGGCCGACGAGGCGTGGGAGGCGATTCGGGAAGAGGCGCGCACCATCCTCGCCTCGAGCGGCAAGGGGCTGTCGCTCGATCACAAGCCGACCGTGATCCTGGTCGTGGGTGTCAATGGGGTTGGAAAGACGACCACGATCGGTAAGCTTGCAAGCCGTTTCGATCGGCAGAACAAGACCTTGTTGCTGGCGGCTGGAGATACCTTTCGTGCGGCGGCGGTGACCCAGCTCGAAGTCTGGGGTCGCCGGGTCGGGTGCGAGGTCGTCAAGGGCAAGGACCGCGCGGATCCCGGCTCGGTGATCTTCGATGCGATTCAGAAGGCGAAGGACGCAGGAACCGACATCGTGATCGCCGATACGGCCGGACGCCTCCATACGAAGGTTCCGCTCATGGATGAGCTCAAGAAGCTGGGACGCACGGTCGAAAAGGCATTGGGTCGTCCGGCCGATCACGTGCTGCTCGTCCTCGATGCGACGACCGGACAGAACGCGATCCAGCAAGCGCAGCTCTTCAAAGATGCGCTTCCGTTGAGCGGCATCGTGCTGACCAAGCTCGACGGCACCGCCAAGGGTGGCGTCATCCTCGGAATCGTCGACCAACACGACGTGCCGATCGAGTTCGTGGGCGTCGGGGAGAAAGTCGAGGATTTGAAACCCTTCGACACCGAAACGTTCCTGCAGGCGCTATTCGAAGTGCCCGAAGCAGCCGAGCCTTCCCAAGAAGCGCTCAACGTCAACTAAACCCGCGCAAAGCCGCCGAATTCCCCGGTCGGATTGTTCGAAAATCGCGACCGGATTTGGTAGTGCGATATTCGCCATGGTATAGTCTTGTCGTCCGATTGAAACCGGATACTTAGTGCGTGATTTCAGTGAGTTGCCGCGGTGGGGGCCGAGGCGCTCAGGGGGGAAGGCCAGAGGCCGATGCGAGTTTTAGGGGGGATTGCGCTATTGATCGCGGCGCTTTGGACGGCGTTTCCGACCGCGGCCCGAGCCCAGATGGAGTTCTCGCTCGACGAGGTCGAGGAGGACAAGCCGAAGGCCGAGGACGCGGAATCCCGCGGTGATCTCATCGAGGAGCTGGCGTCCGACGACGGGGCTGCAGAAGGCCCGATCGAGCCTGCTCCTCAGAGCGAAGAGATCGCGGAGGAAATCTACGCCGTACAGCAGATCTATGCGCTTCGCCTGAAGCGCCTGGAGCTTGCGCCGTCGGCAGCGTTCACGCTGAACGATCCATACCTCAAACGGTATGGGCTCGGCTTTGCGGCGAACTATTGGTTCACGAACGTCTTGGCCGTCGGGGTCAACTTCATCTGGTACGACTGGGGTACGAACCCGTTCGAGCGCGGCACGAGCTTCATCCCGCGCATCCAGGATCAGTTCCGCCTCGGCGTTCCGATCAACGACTGGCAGTTCGGGTTGTGGGCCAACTTCACCTACGTGCCGTTCTACGGAAAGTTCAAGGTCGGCAAGAAGAAGCTCTTCCAGTGGGACTCGTATCTGGTCGGAGGCGTCGGGTTGATGCGAACTCAGCCGATCCCCGTGTTCGATCCCGAGGTCCGTAGCTTCGACTGGAACACCAACGTCGCGTTCAACGTCGGCATCGGTCTGCGGATCTTCCTCACCCGTTACCTGACGTTCTTCACCGAGTTCAGGGCGTACATGTGGCCGGACAAGTTCGAAAACGTCGACGTGGCCCCGGGCCAAGGTCGAAACGACGCATCGACCTGGTTGGAGTCGGGCTCCTCGTTCGTGGCCAACACCTCCATTCAACTGGGCTTCACGCTCTTCCTACCCATCAAGTTCGAATACCGGCTACCGAAATGATGATCCTCGCAAAACAGACGCTTTCGCGAATCGGCCTGGTGGCAGCCCTGGCTTCGTGCCTCGTGTTGGGAGACGGGTTGCGCAGCGCAGCGAGCTCGGCGCACGCACAAGAAGTGCACGTCAGCGGGCCGCTTGCAGGCGCTCCCGCGGTCAAAAAGCTTCGCCTCTGGCGTGAGATGCGCCTCCACGCCGAGCCATTCTTCGCGTTCACCATTGGCGACGAATACGCGCGGTCACTGATCGTAGGCGGCGAGCTGCGCTTCCACTTCCTCGACTGGCTCGGCATCGGCGGCTGGGGGGGTTATTCGGTCGGCCAGCTCAACACCGACCTGACCCGGGAAATCCGCGACAAAGGCGTGACACGCGACCCGAACCGGCTCGACCTTCCGAGCCGAGAGAACTTTCCCGACCAGGTGGGCCGCCTCAACTGGTGGTCCGGCGTGGAGCTTCATTTCGTGCCCTTCCGCGGCAAGCTGGCGATGTTCCAGAAGGTCTTCTTCGATGCCGACCTGGACTTCTTCGTCGGCGCAGCCTTCGTCGGTGTCGAGGAACGCGCGGATACCCGGATTCAACGAGATTCGGTCACCGAGCCTCAGTACTGCATCCTCGGCGATGGCTCCGAAGACCCCGGCTGTCTCGACAGTCAGCTGGCGCGCTCGAAGCGCACGGCCATCGCACCTTCATTCGGCGTCGCGTTCAGCGCGTTCTTCAAGGATTTTCTCGGCATCTCGCTCAAGTGGCGCGGCATTCCGTTCAAGTACAACACCGGCGGCACCGACAACAACGACGACGGCGTAATCAACAGCGACGATCGCCTGCGCCAGTTCAACAACATGTTCACGGTCGGCGTAATCTTCGTGCTCCCGCCGAAGATCAAAACCACCGATTGACGAGGATCGGGGTCCGGGATCCGAGGATCGGAGTCCGAGATCCGGGGATCGAGGCCCGCGGCCCGCGGCCCGCGCGGGCCTGACGCTGACCCCGTCGCTGTGCTGCCCATCCCGCGCGGTCCTCCTCGGTACAAGCAGCGTATGGAGGGCTCGGAAAAAACGCGACATGAGGTGGAGCGGACGTGCGAAGTGCCAATCGGCATGCATGCAACCAACTCCGATTGGCGCGCCGCCCGAGGGGCGGCTTGCGTGACCCAAGCCCAC
>DATIUW010000347.1:0-5741 GCA_035466435.1 Polyangiales bacterium
GTGAATCCAATGGCCACTGCGATCGGATCCAGTGCAGCGCCCTGCTCGAAAAGGAACGTGGGCTGCGCCACCAACACCACTCCGACCATGCTGAAGACCGTCGCGACCACCTCGATCCAGCGCAGCGGCTCCTTGAGCGCAAAGACGGCGAACAGCGCAGCGAGCATCGGATTGCAGAACTGAATCACCGTCGCGTCGGCGAGAGGGAGATGGCTGATCGCGTAGAAGTAGCAGCTGAGCCCCATGAAGCCGGCAAACCCGCGCGTGAGGAGTAGCTTCTTGTCGTTTCCCCACGGGTGGATGCCGAGGCTGCGAATCACCCACCAACTCATGACCAGGGTGACGACCACGCGACCGAGCACCAGCTCCATCGTGGGCAACCGCTGCCCGGCTATCTTGGCGCATACGCTCATGGCGCTGAAAAAGAGAGTCCCCATGAGCATGTGGCGGATCCCGAGCGTCAGGCGAGGCGGCACGTCGCCGGTTGTGTCTGCTAATGCGCCAGGCGCAAGCTGGTGATAGGAGTGGCCCATGAGAACGCTCACCAGAAGCTTCGCGCAGGGCCTGCTGGTCCTCGCGCCGGTTGCCATCACCATTTGGGTGGTTTGGATCACCGTGACGACGCTGGATCGGTGGCTGAATACGTCCATCCCGGGGCTCGGCCTCTTGATTGCCGCGGCGGGAATCACCCTGATCGGCTACCTGACGGGCAACGTCGTCGGCACCAAGATGGTGTCGTGGTTGGAGGCCGGCATGCAGCGCGTGCCGATCATTCGGATCCTCTACAGCTCGTTGCGGGACCTCTTCAGCGCGTTCGTGGGCAGCAAGCGCAAGTTCGACAAGCCGGTGGCCGTGGAGATCAATCCCCATGGGCTCAAGGTGCTCGGCTTCCTCACGAGCGAGCGTTTCGACGACCCTCATCTCGCAGAGCACGTCTCGGTGTATCTGCCCGAGTCGTACAACTTCGCCGGAAACCTCATCGTCGTCCCGAAGAGCCGCGTGCACCCGCTCGATGCGGACGGCGCCGAGTTCATGGCGTTCATCATGTCGGGCGGAGTCACGGACATGAGCGCGGCGAGAACGGTCGCCGACGGGAAGAGATTGTGAGGCAGCGATCGGGCTGGCAAAGAATCCGACCCTGGCGCCCGCGCCGAGAACGAGTATTCTCGCGCTCATGGCAGCAGTAGTTTTCGAATCTCCCCACGATCTCAAAGGCGCGGTCGGAAAGCATCTCGGCTACAGCGACTGGCTCACGATGAAGCAAGACCGTATCGACAAGTTCGCCGATGCGACCGAAGACCATCAGTGGATTCACGTCGACGTCGAGGGCGCCAAGAACGGCCCGTTCGGCGCGACCATTGCGCATGGATATCTGACACTCTCTCTCGTCAGCCACTTCATCACGCAAATCATGGAGGTCCGTGGTTTCGAGTTTGCGGTCAACTACGGAACCAACAAAGTCCGTTTCCCCGCGCCTGTCAGGTCAGGCGCGCGAATTCGTGGAGGAGCGGAAGTCGTGTCGGTCGAGGAGATGAAGGGGGGCATCATGTCGGTCGTGCGTGTCACCGTCGAAATCGAAGGCGAGGACCGTCCCGGTTGCATCGCAGAGACCGTGAGCCTCTACTTCCCCAAGCCCTAGGCCGCGATCTACGCGACCAACGAGAACGAATCGGCGAACTTCCGGAGGAGCTCGAGGGCTTTGTCCATGTCCTCGTACGTATGGCCGCGAGTGACGTTCAACCGAAGCCGTTCTTGGCCTTCTTTGACGGCCGGATACATGATCGGGACCATCAGGACGCCGTTCTCGAGTAGTGCCACGTGGGTGAACATCGCTTTGGTTTCGTCGCGAATCATGATCGGCATGATGTGGGTGTTGCTCAGACCCAGGTCGAAGCCGATCTCGGTCAGTCCCTTGCGCATGTAGGCCGACTTTTCATGCAGCTCGGCGACCAACGCAGGCCCGTCTGCCTCCAGCATGTCCAAGATGGCGCTTGCCGCCGCGACGATGGGTACGGGTAGCGAGGCGCTGAACAAGAACGACCGGGCGTTGTGCTTGATGAAGTCGACCACGTCCGCGCCGCCTAGAAGAATGCCTCCGATGCCGCCAAAGGTCTTCGAGAAAGTACTGATGACGACCGGGATCTTTCCCTCGAGCCCGTACTTCTCGATGATGCCGCGTCCACCGACTCCGAGCGTGCCCGTGCCATGCGCATCATCGCAAACCAAGGCCACGTTTTCGTGCTGTGCGCAGACGTCCACGAACTCCTGAACGTTGCCCTCATCCCCATCGAGCGAATAGATGCCTTCAATCAGCACGAGCGCGTTCTTCCGCTCGCGCTTGCGCAAGACCCGGTCGAGCGCCTTTGCGCTGTTGTGGTTGAAGAAGCGAACTTCGGGTGCCCGCATTGGCGTCCCCGCCGCCAAGAAAGTCCCGTCCAGAATGCAGGCGTGGCTCAAGTTGTCGAGCACGAGCGTCGTGTCCTTGTCCGCAAGCGCCATGATCGTGCCGACCATCGCTTGGTAGCCCGTGGTGAAAATCAACGCTTTGTCGAAGCCATACCAGGCAGCCAATCGCTCTTCGAGCTCGACGTGCATCGTCGCCGTCGCCTGCACGCGTGACGAGCCCAACCCGCACGAAAACTGATCGACGGCTGCCTTTGCAGCCTCCTTCACCTTCGGGTGGTTCGTGAGCCCGAGGTAGTCGTTGGAGCTGAAGTTGACGATCGGCTTGCCGTGGATCGTCGTGTGCAGCCCTCCGGACTCGAAGGGTCGAAAGTAAGGATAGATCTGCTTCGCTTGAGCGTCGCGCACTCGTTGAAGCTCGGCGTGGGCCTTGTCGGAAATCCAGCTCATATGCTCTCGCGGGCCCTAAGGTACAGTAAATTCGCGCACATTCCACCTTCGAAACAGGCCGAGCGGCCAGTTTTCAAATGCTTGACGCTGATCGGGAACGCAAGCATATACGGGCCGCATGTCGGACAAGCTGAAAGAGGAGCTGAGGGGGATCATCGTCGAGGTGACGGAAGTCGAGGACATTCCCGAGGAGACCCCCTTCGCAGACCTCGGAATTGACAGCATGATGGCGATCGAGATCGTGGCCGACGTGGAGAAAGCCTACGACATCGAGATCGCCGAGGACGAGCTTTCCGAGCTCATCCACCTGAACGCGGTCTACGAGAAGGTCAAAGAAAAGCTGCGCGAGGCTGGCTGACTGCGGGCCGCTACTTTGCGCGGCCGAAGATCTTCGATCCAGGCGGCACCGATTTCGTGAGCCAAACGTTGCCGCCGATGACGGAGCCCTTCCCGATGACCGTTTCTCCGCCGTGGATCGAGGCGCCTGCGTAGATCGTCACGTCGTCCTCGATCGTGGGATGCCGCTTCTTGCCACGGCGACCCTCGACCTCGTCGCGCGATACGCTGAGGGCTCCGAGGGTCACGCCCTGATAGAGCTTGACGTTCCGGCCGATGTCCGCCGTGGCACCAATGACTACGCCGGTACCGTGATCGATGAAGAAGCTTTCGCCGATCTCGGCGGCAGGATTGATGTCGATGCCAGTTTGGCTGTGCGCATTCTCGGTGATGATTCGTGGAATCATGGGAACGTCTTCGAGATAGAGCTCGTGGGCCACTCGATATGCCGAGATCGCTTGGATGCTCGGATAGCTGAAGACGACCTCCTCGATGCTGGTGGCTGCTGGGTCGCCCTCGTAAGCCGCTCGCACGTCGGTATTGAGCACCCGGCGGAGCTCGGGGAGCTTTTCGAAAAGACGCAGGACCACTTCCTCGCTCCACCCATCGGGCTTGACGTCTTCTAGACGGCCCATGCGCTCCTGGTATCGGACTGCACGATCGATCTGCTCGACGAGGATGTCCTGCGCCGGGTACAAGTGCTCGCTCAGGGCGTAGCGAAGATTGGTGCGATTGAGGGAGCGCGTGCTGTAGAAGCCCATGTACAGCACCGGCATGATGTGGTTGAAAGCTGCGATGACCGCACGCTTGTTCGGAAGCGCCGCGCTGTCGAGATTGTTGATCTCGTCCTCGCCGTCGTACGAGGAAGTGATGACGTCGATCACCTTCTCGAGATCCTGGTGACGCTTCGGTCCTCTGCCGTTCATGGATGCTCTATGTGTAGCACGAGCAGACCGTCAACCAGTAAAACGCGGGGTCATGCGTTCAGCCAGCCACGTTCCCGATACCACTGCACGGCGTCCGAAAGTGACTCCTGCAAGGGGCGGACGGAATACCCGAGCTCGCGGGTTGCCTTGTCCCGGGAAACGACCGCATTGGAGACGCTGGCTCGTAGCATGTCGGCAGTGATGAAGGGGTCTTTCTTGCTGATGGCTGCGCCAGCAAGCGCGAAAGGGAGCAAGATCCAGCCAAACCACAATGGAAGAGCGCGGGTCGGCACCCGCGCTCCGGTGAGCTCTCCGTACACGGAAACCATCTCCAAGATGGGCACGACGTCTCCAGTGAGAAAATAGCGCTCGCCTCGGCGACCTCTTTGTGCTGCTGCAATCATGCCATCAGCCACGTCCCTGACGTCGACGTAGTCGCTCAGCAAATCGAGCAAGACCGGAACGCGCCCGAAGTACATGTCGATGAGCGCTGCGCCGATCAGTGAAGGCTCGAAATCATAGGGCCCGATCATCGAGCCCGGGTTCACGATCACCGCGTCGAGCCCGCGCTCGCAACCTGCGAGCACGATCGTTTCACCGATCGCCTTGGAGCGGTGATAGGCGCATTTCTCGTCGAGCGCGAGCGGCCTATCTTCCGTGAGAGGCTCGTCGAGGGGCTCGCGCTCGACGGCATGATGCGAGCTCGTATGGACGAGACGAAGCCCACGGGAAAGACAAGCTTCGACGACGTTGCGCGTGCCTTCGACGTTGATGGGATGCATCAACGGGTCTTTCTTGGGCCGGAGATCGATCTTGGCGGCGAGGTGATACACCACGTCCACTCCGTCGACGGCGCGCGCCACGTCACTCTCGACGAGAACTGATCCCGACGTGAAGTCGACGTCGAGACCTTCGAGTGATTCGGGAAGGTCTCCTGGCTCCAGCACCCGAACCTTCTGGCCCTTTTCCAGCAGCCTGCGAACGAGGACGTTGCCGAGGCGACCGCCTCCACCTGTGACTAGGGCTCGCACGGGGCGGAGTGAATCACGATTGGGCGACCGTCTCAAGCCTCTGCGGTCTTGGCAAACACCCGCGTGATCAGGTCCTTGGCTTCCTGCTGAACGCGGGCAAGATGCTCGCGTCCTTTGAAGCTCTCCGCGTAGATCTTGTACACGTCCTCGGTGCCGGAAGGTCGCGCGGCGAACCAGCCGCTTTCGGTCGTGACCTTCAACCCGCCGATGGAAGCGTCGTTCTCGGGAGCCCTGGTGAGCACCTGTTGGATCGGCTCCCCGGCGAGCTCCGAAGCGTCGATGTCGGATTCGCTCATGGACTTGAGGGCAGCCTTTTGCTCGGGCGTTGCGGGCGCATCGATGCGTTCGTAGACCGGGTCGCCGAACTGCGCGGCGAGGCTCCGATAGCACTCGCCAGGATCTCTACCCGTGGTCGCGGTGATTTCCGCCGCAAGCAGATTGAGAAGGATCCCGTCTTTGTCCGTCGTCCAAACGCTCCCATCCTTGCGAAGGAATGAAGCGCCGGCGCTTTCCTCACCACCAAACCCATAGGACCCATCGATCAACCCATCGACGAACCACTTGAAGCCCACTGGCACTTCCGCCAAACGGCGGC
>DATIUW010000348.1:0-15828 GCA_035466435.1 Polyangiales bacterium
TGGACCTGATCCTCAACCTCGCGGTCGTCGACGGCATCGACGGCGCGCTCGCTCACGTGGCCGAGCACGGCTCCAACCACACCGAAGCAATCGTGACACAGGACGGCGCGAACGCGGACCGCTGGATGCGGGAAGTCGACGCAAGCCTCGTGCTCGTCAATGCATCCACGCGATTCAACGACGGGTTCGCCCTCGGCTTGGGTGCGGAGATCGGAATTTCGACAACAAAACTTCACGCATATGGTCCAATGGGTCTCGCAGAGCTGTGTACGCTCAAATGGGTTGGGCAGGGTGAGGGCCAGGTCCGGCAGTAAGGAGGAAGCTAGTTGCCAAAACGAGCACCAGGCGCACAACTAAAAACGAATCCGAGCTCCTTTTCGAAACCCGATCCACGAGCCAGTCGAGAGCTGGCCCTGCGGATCGCCGAAGCAGCGCTCGACAAGAAAGCAAGAAGAATCGAGATCATCGACGTGCGAGGCAAGGTCGACTACACCGACTACGTCGTCGTGATGAGCGGTCGCAGCGATCGGCAAGTCGCCGCCATCGCTCGCGGCATCGAGGAAGACCTCAAGAGCAAATACGGGGCGCGATGCGCAGGGATCGAAGGGCTCCCGCAGGCCAATTGGGTGCTCCTCGATTTCGGCGATGTCGTCGTGCACATCTTTCATCAAGACACACGCGGCTACTACGACCTCGAAGCCCTTTGGCTCGACGCCGAACGCGTGGAGTTCGATGGAGATCAGGGCGACGAAGGTTTCGTTTTTCCCTGAGCCTCTCGCATCGTGCGCATCAAAATCGTCGCCGTCGGCAAAGCCAAAGATCGTGATCTACGGGCCCTGCTGAGCGATTATTACGCGCGCATCGACCGATACGCGAAGCTCGAAGAGGTGGAGATCAAAGACGCGGCGCCCGACGAGGTGACTGCACGCCTTTCGCGCGCCATTCCCGAGCGGTCCCGCGTCGTGGCGCTCGAAGTGGACGGCCGCGCCTACGGCAGTCGTGACCTCGCTGCCTGGTTGGGCCGCGCCGAGAACGATTCGGTTCAGACGGTCGTCTTTTTGATAGGCGGCGCCTACGGGTTGCCGGGGGAGCTCTCGCGCGCCGCCGACTTGCGGATGTCTCTCTCCGCAATGACCTTTCCGCATCGCCTCGCCCGGCTGGTTTTGGCCGAGCAAGTCTATCGCGCCTTCACGATCTTGCGCGGCGAACCCTACGATCACTAGCGCACAACACGGCTGGATTTCGTCCGAGACGGGATGGTGCATCCGTTCTCGAGAGACTTGCTCGCCCTGGTCGCTCCCCGTCGGTGCCCAGGCTGCGACGACCCCGCCGATTGTGACGTCCTTTGCAGCACATGCGTTGCGCTGACCGAGCCCTCGAATGAGCGGGGCTCTGTGTTCGTTTATGGAGGCCCAGTGGCGGACGCGATCCATCGCTTCAAGTACGACGGTCGCAGCGAGCTCGCGACCGGGTTGGGCTCGCTCATGCGAGAAGCGGCTCTTCGGCTGGCGGGTGAGGTCGACGTGGTGGTGCCCGTGCCGCTCCATTGGAGGCGCCGCCGCGCTCGCGGCTATGACCAAGCGGCGCTTCTTGCAAAGCCCGTAGCTCGAATGCTCGGTGTTCCCGTTCGGTTGCGGGGACTGCGACGCGTGCGCGACACGCAGAGCCAAGTCGACCTCTCCCATGGCGAACGGCAGCGCAACGTCGATGGCGCGTTCGCACCTTTTCGTCTTCGCGGGGCGCGGCGCATCTTGTTGGTAGACGACGTACGGACGACCGGGGCCACGCTAGAAGCGGCATCTCGCGCCTTGAAAGCAGGCGGTGCCAGGGAGGTCCGCACGCTGGTACTGGCGGCTCGCTTTCTCGATGGAGCCACGTAGAGTATGGGTGTGCGCTTCCTCCTCCTCTCGTGCGCGTGCTTGATGGCATGCACGAAGCCCGAGCCGGTTCAGGACCCCCTCGATTACTTGCGTGTGGGTGTCGACCCTCGCGTCGAAGCGGAAGCGATCATCGCCGACTTACGTGCACACGGATTCGAGATCGGGCGGCGGATCGACGAACGCGACTACGTCGCTTTCGACGCGTTTCTTGGGGCCGATTCGACGATACGCGTGGTCACCTCTAGAGGGCCCGCCCTGTCCATTCAAGTGCCCGACGTGCGCTGGCCGGAGCGTCTGTGGGTCGAGCTCGCGCCCGGCCGCCGCCCCGATTTCGACGGCGACGGGCAGAAAGACGTCTTGGTTTCGATACGCGAGCGAAACCGCACATGCCTGGCGTGGGCCCAGGTGACGTCCGGCGGTTTCGTCTCCGAGGTCTTTCGGCCGCGCGAGGCATGGGGCGAGTCGCCGTGCGTCATCGACATCGACGAGGCGCGCCCTGGCGTTCTGCTGGAGGTCTCCGTCCCCGATGCTCCGGTGGCGAATGCGCGGGTTCGCCTCCTGTTGACGACTAGAGGCCGCCAATGGGTCCTCGACGAGTCGCCCGAGGCCGAGGCACGTTGGGAGCGCGAGATCGAAGCACGGCAACGCGCACTCGAACGAGCAGCGGCGAGCGGCAATTCAGCCGCAACCCAGCGGCAGCGTGCGGAGCTCGAGTGGCTCGAGCAACTTCGCAAAGCCCAAGAGCCCGTGCTAGAGCCGGCCGAGGATGGCGAAGAAGCGCGTTGACAAAGGCGTTCCGGGCATGGAGCTCCTGGTGTGCCGAAATCCGAAGGCGGCGCAGCGATACGACATCGAGGAGCGGCTCGAGGCGGGGATGGTGTTGTACGGCACCGAGGTCAAGAGCCTGAGAGCGCGACGAGCCAACCTAGAAGGCGCATATTGCCGCATCGACGACGACGAGCTCTTTCTCTACGGCATGCACATCGCGCCGTACGAGCAAGCCGGGCATGCGGGTCACGACCCCCAACGGCGCCGCAAGCTCTTGGTGCACAAACGCGAGATCGAGAAGCTTCGCGGCCGGCTCACCACCCGCGGATACGCGCTAGTGCCACTCCAGGCGTACTTCAAGAACGGCGTGGCCAAGATTCAGCTCGGGCTCGGGCGCGGCAAGAAGAAGGGTGATGAACGCGAGACGATCCGCCGTCAGGAGGATCTCAAGGAAGCGCGTGCCGCCATGCAGCGACGGAAGGGATGATGAAGATACGGTTGGAATCTGGCGAGGAAGCTGAAGCGCAGACGTGGGACGGTAGCGTTCTGACACTTCACGGCCCCCGCGCGTTCGCACCCGGCTCTCCCGTCCGTTTCGTTGCGAAGCTAGAGCATGGCGAGCGCCACTTCGAGGGCCGCACCTTGGGAAGCAAGCGCATCGAAGAAGGCCGGTTCGAGGTTCGGATGCGGTTCGTGAACTTGCGTCGAGACGATCGAAAAGCCCTCGTAGCGCATCTCGACGATCGATGATGCGGCCTAGAGTTGCTGCGTGGCGCGCGCCGCGCGTGCCTCGAGCTCCTCGAAGACGGACGCCTTGACCGCCTCGAAGTCGCTCGGAAGCTGAATCGGCCGGTTCGGATACTTGCTCTCCACACCGGGGATTTCGTTCTCGTGATAACGAATCTTGAACTGCGTGAACTTGAGACCGTTCGCGGTCGAGATCACCACCACCCGTTGTCCCGGTTCGATGGTCCCCCGGGCGCGGAGCTTCTCGAGGGCGGCGAGCGCGACGCCGGTGTGGGGGCACGTATAGCTCCCCGCGCGGTCCGCGGCGGCGGACGCTTCGGCCAACTCCGATTCGGTGGCTTGCTCGACCACTCCGTCGAACGCTTCGAGCGCCCGAATCGCCCGTCGCACGCTCACCGGATTTCCGATGCGGATCGCGCTTGCTTCGGTATCACCCGCGGTGATCGGCTCGAACTTGTCCCAGCCCTCCTTGTACGCTCGGTACAAAGGGTTGGCACGCTCGGCTTGGGCCAAGCAGATCCTCGGACGCTTCGAAATCAGGCCGAGCCTGAGCATCATGTCGAAGCCAGCTCCGAGAGCAGCGACGTTGCCGAGGTTGCCGCCTGGAATGATCACCCAGTCCGGAACCTGCCAGTCGAACTGCTGCACCACTTCGATCGCGACCGTCTTTTGTCCTTCGAGGCGAAGCGAGTTCATCGAGTTGGCGAGATAGATTCCCTCCTCGGCCGCGAGCTTCTGTACGATGGCCATGCACCCGTCGAAATCCGTGTCGAGCGCGCACACCAAGGCGCCATTGGCCAACGGCTGGACGAGCTGAGCCGTCGTGACCTTGCCCTTTGGCAGCAGCACGACGGACGGGATTCCCGCGGACGCGCAATACGCGGCAAGCGCAGCCGAGGTGTCGCCAGTCGACGCGCACGCAATGGCCCGAATCGGTTTCCCGTTCTCGATCATCTGCTTCACCGTGCTCACCAGCACGGTCATTCCCAGGTCCTTGAACGACCCCGTGTGGCTGTTGCCACAGTTCTTGATCCAAACGTCGTCGAGCCCGAGGGTCTTCCCGTAACGCTCCGCCCAGAAGAGGTTCGTGCCGCCCTCGGCGGTCGATACGACGTTTTCGTCGCGGAGCATGGGCTGGACCCATTCTTTCTTTCCCCATACCCCGCTGCCGTAAGGCCATTCCCGAGTCATCCAGCGCCGGTCGAAGAGCTCGACCCACTCCGGTCCGCTTCGGTCCTTCAAGGCCTCCATGTCGTGCCGAACCTCGAGAAGCTCTCCGCACTCGGGACACGAGTAGATCACTTGGTCGAGTGGGTAGGTGCCTTTGCAGCCGGCGACGCAGGAAAATGAAGCGCTGTAGCTCATCAGAGATCCCAGTATAGAAGGTTCGTCAAGCGGCGCACCTCGCCATGTCCCCGACTACGCCCCCTTCTTGTGCTGCGGCTCGGGAATCAACGAGAAACCCGGCGAGCTGGGCGTACGGGCGAGCTCTTCGAGGTGAGCCACCATGATGGGGTGCTTGGCGACCAGCTCTTCGAAGCGCCGCGCCGAAAGGCGCAAAACCAGCACGTCCGAGACCGCCTTGACGGTGATCGCCGAAGGTTCCCGAGTGAGCATCGAGTGTTGGCCGAGCGCCCGCCCGAGCTTGAGGTGGCCCACCTCTTTGCCCTCGCGTTCGATTGCGACGAGCTGCCCGATCATCGGGATGTAGAGACCATCGGCCCGCTTGCCGGCTGCGAGAAGGATCGTGCCCTTGTCGGCGCGGCGGATTTCGAACATCGCCGCCACCTCCCATCGCGTGTGGTTGTGGAAGCCTGCAAACATGGGCGAGGTTCTCACCAACGTGGCGACCAGACGACGGCCGAGAACTTCCAACAAGACATCGCCTAGCGGCGGATGCTCGGCGACGAGGCGGTCGAGAAGCAGCTTGCTGATGCGCAAGGCGCGGGCCTTGGTGCACGCGGTCACGTCGCCTTGATAGTTGACCTGATCGAGAAGGCAGGAGATGCCAACCACGTCTCCTTCGGACAACACCACGGCGTCTCGGTCCGTGGGACGTACGAGCTGCACGCTTCCTTCGATGAGGACGTACAGCGCATCTGCGGTCGTGCCCCGCTGGATGAGGTTCTCGCCGGGCTCCAGGTCTACCAAGCGCGACTCCCGGAGAAGGCGGGCGAGAATGGGTCGGGGCACCTCGGCGAAGAGAGGCATCGAGGGAAGCTGAGCAAGCTGCTCCGCCGTCGGGGCATCTTCGGCCTCGTCGCCCGCCCACCGGCGATCGTCGACCTCGGTTTCCGAGATCTCGAGCTCGAGGGAGACGCTGCCAGCCGTGGGTGGCTTGGTGAATCGAAGCAAGTCCGGCTCCGCGGAACGGTCGGCGACCAGCGGGATTGCGTCCGCCGTGATTCGCCTCGGTTGCGTCCCCCAATCCTCGTAGTCGGAGTCGGCGGTCACGAAGCCCGACCTCGAAGAGCGATGGAGCCGGCGCGCCGCTTCTGGGCTCACCCGCTCCAACACGTCGATACGCTGCGGATCGATGGCGATCACCACCTTGGCCATCGCCGCGGCCCGGGCGACGAAGCCCTGCTGGGCGTAGAGGTCGACGGCGCGCTCGTAGCAACGGATCGCATCCGCGGACCGTCCTAGACGCTTCAGCAGATCCCCTCGCCGGTGCGGCCATCGCGGCTCGGCGGGCTCCAGGTGCTCGAGTGCCTCGTAGTGCGTGAGCGCCTCGTTGAAACGCTCCTTCAACAGGGCTTTTTGGAGCTTGTCGCGAATGTTTCGACTACGGCTACCCGCCATGGAGTGCCAACCTTATAACGTTTGGGGGCCTTCTCCAACGCGATAGGACTTTCGCGGAAGGCTGCTATGCTGCTGCCCCTACCAATCGAATGAGCCTTTTCATCCGCCTCGTCCGCGCCCAACTCACCTTCGGCGTCATTTTCGTCAGCTACATGCTGCACCTGGCCCTTCTGAAGGTCTTCCGGCGCTGGCGCGTGGATCCAGCCACCGGTCGCGAGGAGCCGGTCTTGCCGGCATGGCTCGACCGCCGTCAGACCAGAGTCGACGAGAAGAACTCGAAACGCCTGCTCGAGGGCATGCTCAAGCTGCGAGGTGTCTACATCAAGCTCGGGCAGGTGCTGTCGATCATGGGGGGCTTCCTTCCACCCGTGTACATCAAGCGGTTGGAGACGCTCCAGGATGCGGTGCCGCCGCACCCAATCGACGAGATCGAGAAGGCTTTCGTCGAAAGCCTAGGCGCGAGTCCCGAAGCGTTCTTCGAGCGCATCGATCGTGAGCCCGTAGCCGCCGCTTCACTCGGCCAGGTGCACGTCGCCTACATGGACGGTCGCAAGATGGCGGTGAAGGTGCTTTACCCCGGGATTCGGGACGTGGTCCGGATCGACATGCGGGTGATCAAGCTGATGGTCCGCGTCTACAAGTGGTTCGTTCCCGTCCAGAACATCGAGGCGGTACACGGGTCGCTGGTGGATTTGCTTCGCCGCGAGACCGACTACATCCACGAAGCGGAGTGCATGCGCCGGATGGCCGCCAACTTCGCGGGTGACGACCACATTTTGTTTCCTGAAGTCATCGAGTCGGTCACGACGCGCGACGTGTTGACCATGACCTTCATGGAGGGCATCAAGATCACTCGTCTCGACGACATTCGAGAGCGCGGCGTCGACCTACACAAGCTCGCCGAGCGTCTCGTCAAGAGCTTCTACAAACAGGTGTTCGTGGACCACTTCTTCCACGCCGACCCCCATCCGGGAAATTTTCTCGTGCAACCCATCGAGGGCTCGGATGATGCGAGAATCGTGGTGCTCGACTTCGGCGCCATCAGCGAGGTCGATGAAAAGACCGTATTCGGCATGGTCGATGTCCTGCGCGGCTTTTTCGAACAGAACGACGAGCTCGTGCTCCGGGGCATCGAAGACATCGGCTTCGTGGCGGAGGGCGGTGACCGCAAGCTGCTCGAGCAGACGGTCAAGAAGTACTTCAAGAAGCTGCTCAAGCTCGAATCACACACCCCCAAAGCCTTCATGACCGCTAGCTCGAAAGAGCTCGAGGAGTTTGCCGATCCCGGTGTAGAGCGTCGCGAGCTGCGCGTGCTCATGCGCTCGGTGCACTATCCAGACGGATGGTTCTACGTCGAACGGGCTTCGGTGATGATGTTCTGGCTCGCGGGACAAATCGCGCCGGACCTCGATCAGGTTCAGGTCGGATTCCCGTACGTCCTACCGCTTCTCAGCCAAAGGCTCGCTTCCAACCGTCCGTCCCGTCCGTCGGAGGGGGAGACGCAGCCGACCGCGACCGGTGGTTGATTTGGGCCGCATCGTGGGAATCGACCCAGGGGAGGCCCGAATCGGCATCGCAGTATCCGACGAGAACCGCTCCATCGCGTTTCCGCGCGCGACGGTCATGGCCCGAGGCGGGTACGAGGAGGCGGCACGCAAGGTCCTGGAAGCGCTGGCCGGAGAGGAAATTTCGACGGTCGTGGTGGGGTTGCCCTTGCGCCTCGATGGCACCGAAGGCGAGGCCGCGCGCCGTGCCAGGGCCTTTGGCGCAGTCCTCGGCCGGGCACTCGGCATGGAGGTCGAGTACTGGGACGAGCGGCTCACGACGGCCGCAGCCGAGCGATCGCTGCGAGAAATGGGCACGCGGGGTCGTAAGCAGCGCGAGGTCGTCGACCAATCCGCGGCAGCCCTCTTGCTTCAGAGCTATCTCGACGCCAAAAGTGGGGAGAAGTGGAAGGACCCGGTCAACGGATAACGCTGGGGAGCGATCTCGGCCGAGCTGCGTCGCGGGGCTTGAGCCTCGTGACCTTGCTCGCCGTGCTCGGCTTGTTGGGTGGTCTCGGCTGGCTGCTGGTCATCTATCCGGACAGCGACGGCCCCGCGGCCGGTGAAACCGAGGAAGTGGTCATCGAGATCCCAGAAGGGATGACGCTACGCAATCTCGCCGCACAACTCGAGGAACGCGGCGTGATTCGAGATGCCCAGGTGTGGTCGCTCTACATGCGAATGCGGGGCCTCGATCGGTTTCTGCGCCAGGGGAAAGTGCGCTTTCCCGTTCCGATGACGCCCGAAACGGCGGCGCGCCACGCGACCACGCGTCTCGGACGCATTCAAGTGCGCTTGCTGATTCCGGAAGGCTTCACACGGTTCGAGATCGCCCAGCGCCTCGAGGAGTACGGTGTCTGTTCGGCCGCCGGCTTTTTGGCGGCGACCGAGGACCGCTCGCTGCTGGCTAGCTACGGCGTCGAGGCGAACGACGCCGAGGGCTACTTGTTTCCCGACACCTACGAATTCGACGATCAGACGAAGCCACGGCGGGTCGTAGAACGCATGCTCGCCAACTGGGTTCGCAAATACGAGGAAATTCAGCAGAAGCACGCCAAGGAGCTGGCGAGCCTCAGCGGCTGGACGACGCACGACATCATGACGCTCGCATCGATCGTCGAAAAAGAAGCGGCCGTCCCCTCCGAGCGTGCACGCATCGCAGGGGTTTTTTGGAACCGTCTTCGATCCAAACGCTTTCTTCCGCACAAGCGGCTGCAGGCCGATCCGACGGTCCAGTACGGATGTGTCGCAGTCCCCGAGGCCGCTCCCTCGTGTGCCCACTACGACGGCCGCATCACGCGAGCGATGCTGGATGATCCGGAAAATCCGTACAATACCTATCGACATTCCGGCTTGCCGCCCGGTCCCATCAGCAACCCGGGCAAGGCCGCGATCGTCGCGGCGATCGTGCCCGAGCAACACAACTTCTACTACTTCGTCGCGCAGGGCGAGGGGCGCCACCACTTCAGCTCGACCTTACGGCAACACAACATAGCCATTCGGCGCAACGCCGAGCCATGACCGGCGGACGTCGACGGTCGAGCCTGCTTTTCGGGGAAGAGGAGCGACAACTCGGCCTCTTCGAGGACCGCGATCGGGATGCGCCCGACGCCTCGGGGCAGTTGCAAGTCGACCTCGAGGCGATTCGCAAACGTCTTCCTCCGAAGCTTCGCCTCGGAACCTCGAGTTGGACGTTTCCCGGATGGGCAGGCCTCGTCTACCATCGCCGCTATCCGAGCCAGAGGGCCTTCCTTCGAGAGTCCTTGGCGGAGTACGCGAAGCACCCGCTCATGCGGACGGTGGGAATCGATCGAGGATATTACGCACCAGTTCCCGAAGACGACCTGGCGCTTTACGCGAGCCAGCTCCCACCCGACTTTCGAGCCGCCATCAAGGTGTGGCAACGCGTCACCATGCCCGGATATCCCCGGCATCCGCGATACGGAGCCGACGCTGGAAAGCAGAACCCGGATTTCCTGAATCCCCAGATCTTCGCCAGCGCCGTGAATGAGCCGGTCCGATCCGCCTTCGGACGGCACATGGGGCCATGGATACTCGAGATCGCGCCTTCTCCGCATCCGATCGACCCGTCTTGGTTTGGCGAGAGGCTCGATGCTTTCTTGCACCAAGCGCCGCGCGACTTTCCGTTCGCGGTCGAGCTGCGTGATCGCAAGCTCTTGTCGAGTGAGTATGCTCGAATCCTGCGCAGGCATGGTGCGTCGCACGTGTTCAACTACTGGTCGCGCATGCCCACGCTTGCGGAGCAGATGAAAATCGAGGGCTTGCTAGGAGGGCCGCTGCTGGTGGTGCGACTGCTCTTGCCACCCGGCACGCGATACGCGGAGCTGAAGGAAGCCTATGCCCCGTTCGACCGGATCGTCGCACCGCAAACCAGCATGCGCCAAGACGTCGTGCGCTTGGTCCGCGCGGCCCTCGACCGGGACGTCGAGGCCTACGTGCTCGTCAACAACAAGGCCGAGGGCTCCTCTCCCTGGACCGTGCGTGCCCTGGCCGAGCAGCTCGCCGGCTAGCTTGCCCACCGGGGCAGCCCGGCTATGTTCCCCGCCATGAATGCTCCCAAGAGCGACAACCTGACCTGGCACGTGGGTGAGGTGGACGCGCAAGCTCGCCGGCGGGCGCATGGTCATCGCGGCGCCGTCCTCTGGCTCACTGGGTTGTCTGGATCCGGCAAGAGCACGATTGGGCATCGAATCGAGCGGATGCTGACCGAGCGCGGTGTGTTCGCGTACGTCCTCGATGGCGACAACATCCGTCACGGCCTCAACAGCGACCTCGGATTTTCTCCCGAGGACCGGGTCGAGAACATTCGCCGCATCGGCGAGGCTGCTCGCCTCTTCGCCGATGCAGGGGCGGTGGTGCTTTCGGCGTTCATCTCTCCTTACCGCGAGGATCGTGATCGGGTGCGGGCGCTGCTGCCGTCGGGAGCATTCGTCGAGATATTCGTCGACACGCCGCTCGAAGTTTGCGAGGCCCGCGACCCGAAGGGCCTCTACCGAAAAGCGAGGGCCGGCGCGATCTCGGGCTTCACGGGCATCGATGCCCCCTACGAGGCGCCAGAGCACCCGGAGGTGCATCTCAGAACCGAAGACCTCAGTGTCGACGAATCGGCGCGGCTCGTGATCCGCTTCCTCGAAGAACACCAAATCCTAGGAGATCCCTGATGCCTACCCGTGAAGAAATGTGGAAGAAGATCCCCGACGAAGCAGACGTGATCGTGATCGGCGGCGGGATTACCGGCGCTGGCATCGTTCGAGACGCCGCTCGGAGAGGGCTGCGGGCCGTCTTGTTCGAGCAGAACGACATCGCGTACGGAACGAGCTCTCGTTCGAGCAAGCTCATTCATGGAGGGCTTCGCTACCTCGAAAGCTACGAATTCAGCTTGGTGTTCGAGTCGGTGAGTGAGCGGCGGGTCGTGATGGATCTCGCGCCGCATCTCGTCAATCCGTTGGCGTTTCTCTTTCCCGTGTATCAGGGGGCGCGCAAGAGCCTTCGGATGATCAGTGCGGGCATGTGGCTATACGATGGGCTCGCATTGTTCCGCTCGCCGAAACGTCACCGCACGCTCAAGGCCAAAGAGGTAGCGGAGGAAGAGCCCATCCTGAAGCAGGAAGGCCTGCAAGGCGCTCCTCTCTACTACGACTGCTCCACCGACGATGCGAGGCTCACACTCGAAACGGTGATCGATGCAATTCGCAACGGCGGCGTCGCGGTGAATTGGGCGCGCGTCGATGCGCTGACCAAAGACGATCATGGGCGCGTGTCAGGCGTCGTGGTCCGCAGCATTCGCGACGGGGCCTTGAAGGAGGTGAGATCGCACACGGTGATAAACGCCACCGGACCTTGGACGGACGAGGTCCTCGCGATGAGCGGGCCGCGGGCGGGCAAGATGCTGCGGCCGACCAAGGGCATCCACATCGTCGTCGAGAAAGAAAAGCTGCCAGTCCAGCACGCGGTGGTGCTCTTTCATCCGACCGACAAGCGCGTTCTTTTTGCTCTTCCATGGGGCGAGCGAACCTACGTCGGAACCACCGATACCGACTACGAGGGAGCTCCAGGGAAGGAGGCCGCCACGCTTGCGGACGTCGACTACCTAATCGAGGCATCGAATCATTATTTCCCAAGCCATCAGATCCAACGCGCCGACGTGATCTCCACGTGGGCCGGCCTCCGACCTCTCATCGCACCCGAACAGGACGTGTCCGAGGTGGCCGAATCGCAGGTGAGCCGCGAGCATCAGATCGTCGTCGGTGAGGACGGTTTGATCACCATCGCGGGCGGCAAGCTCACGACGTATCGGAAGATGGCGAAGGAGTGCGTCGATACGGCGGTCCAAATTCTGAAACTCTCGGGTAAGCTGCCAGAGGACATCCACTCCGGTCAGACGTTCAAATTTCCGCTCCCCGGGGCGGTCGGGTGGCCGGAGGACGACGATCACAACAAAGTCGCCGACCAGATTTCGCAGGTCTGTGACTGCGACCTCGATGCGCAAGTGAGGCTGCACCTCGTCGACACGTATGGGATGAGGGCGCTCGAGCTCGCAAAGATGTGTGCTGACGATCCGACCCTCACGGAGCCCATCGTCCCCGGCCGCATCGAGATCATGGCGCAGGTCGATTTCGGCGTACGCGAAGAGCTCGCCGCCAGCATCAGCGACATCATGATACGCAGGACGCAGATCTTCTTCCGAGACTATGAGCAAGGACTCGGATCGGTCGACAAAGTGGCGGACCGAATGGCGGCCCTCATCGGTTGGTCGGAAGCCGAAAAGCAAAAGTCCATCGACGACTACGAGGCCGAAGTGGCTCTGTCACGAAAATGGAAAGAAGAGCTACGGGGCTAGCTGGGGCAGCTTGAGCTTGAGCGCGAGGGATCCGGGCTCGACACGGATCGACTCGAGCTCCAGCACGTCGAAAATCATCGCGCCGGTCTGCGTGGATGCGAATTCACGTACCGCGGGGACGGTCCGCAGGTCCACTCGAAGCCGACCCGGGCTTTCACGTTCGACGATGGCAGCACCGACGTCGACGGAATCGGCCGCTGCGATCATCGGCCAAGTAGCTTTGGCGATGCAGGCCGCGAGGGCGCCCACGATTGACGAGTCGTGGGCATCCGGAGGTTCCACGTCGAAGGCGATCTCCTTGGCGCCTCGCGGCGCGAAACGGACGCCGCGGGGAACCAGGCTGAATTGAACCTCTCGACCGTTGGTCATCGAGGCGTCCACGAACAACCTTCCCGAGTGGCAGGCCACCATGGCCGAGTCGACGCCGTCCGCATGGGCTGCGGCAGCCGTCAGCGTCTCGTCACTGAGGCGCCATCGTTGCTGCGCGAGCCGCTCCATGAGCTGCGTAGCCACGGACGCGACCCGCGTGTCTTTGAAGCGCTGCAACGCGTGGTCCGCAGCGGCGCGGACCCAGCTTCGAACGACGTCGAAACGGTCGCTCATTCGGCCGCCTCCAAAGCCGCCTTGTCGCGAAGCGCTTCGAGCTGCAACGGCGCGACACGGCCAGCCTTGCGGACGGCGAAGAGCTCGGATCGCACCACGCGAGGAGACAGCTCGAGCCCGGTGAGCGCGCTCAGGACCTCTCCCGGTCGTGGCGTGGTCTTGCCATTCAATCGAAGCGTGATGGTGACTGGTACTAGATCTCCGGCGAGCCCGGCCCTTTGAAGGGCTTCGTGTCCTCGACCGACCTCGAGGTTCAGGAGCGCGGGACCGATCTCCACTCGCTTTTTTACTCCCCGGATCTCGCGATCGACGTGAAGGTCGGCCGGGCGACTGCTCGACGCGGCTCGAAGCTCTTGCTCGTCTGCAATGCCCAGCTCACGGAGCTCGAGCCGCGACAGCGCAGCCACGTACTCTGCTGCGTCGAGGACGCGGTTGAGCGCCGCATCTTCGGGGCCCAATACGCGAAAGCCGAAGAACTCGATCCCATCGAGCGCGACGTCGTTCAGACGGTCACAAAGGTCCTCGAGCGGCGGCGATTCCGAACCGCGAAGCCGCACGTCGACGTGCTCACAAAGACTGGGCGTGCCCACCGGCAGCGCCGGGCCGAACGTGATACGCGGTAGGGGGCGAAAACCCTCGCTGTAGTAGAGGGGCAGGCCGACTCGACGCAACATCCGAGGGAAGCTCCGTACCAGGTCCAGGTGAGAGGTATAGGCGGTGCGGCCGAGCTTCCGGTATCCGATCCGGACCCGCAGCGCCGGTCCTTGATCGACTCCATGAAAAGGCCTTCGGTCGGTGACGGGCTCGTCCTCGGCTTTGCCCTGCGCCACCACCGGGCGGCGAGGCTCGAGCGCGCCCATGCTTCGAAGGAAGTCGATTCGCTCTTCCTTCATCTTGGTGAGGTCACAGGCGATGCCACAGTCGTAGCAGACCAAGCGACGTGTCTCGGCCAACGCGTCCTGAACGTTCGTGGGATGCACGAAGCTCCCGACTGTCTTTCCGCATGGAGGGCTCAAGCGGTTGCGGAGCGCCTTGCGGTACTCGCGATTCAGAAAACCAGGCTCAAGGCCGACATCGATGTGATCCCACGGAAGGCGGGCGGAAAGCGGGATGGTGCCGAGGAACCATGCCGGGTCGAGCCCCGCCTCCTCCATACAACTGTTCCAGGTGCCCATGTCGATGTGCTCGTCCCAGGAGTCGAAGCGCGCGCCGCGCTCGTATGCAGCTTCGATCACGTCCGCGAGTCGACGATCACCACGGGCGAGCATCCCTTCCAACCACGAGCCGGCGGACCGGTGCATCTTGAGCTGAACGCGAGTAGCCGATGCCTCTTCGCGCAAGAGCGATTGTTTGCGCCGAATCTCTTCGTGTGAGTCCATCGCGCACCACTGAAACGGCGTGTGCGGCTTGGGGACGTGCGTGGAGACGCTCACCGTCACCCGGGCCCGCCTGGTCCCTTGGACACGGCGCGCCACGTCCAAGGCGCGAGCGCCCGTGCGGACGATGTCGCGAACGTCTTCGTCCTGCTCGGTTGGGAGCCCGATCATGAAGTAGAGCTTCATCTTGCTCCACCCACGCGAAAAAACACGCTCGGCCGTGTCCATGAGCTGCGCTTCGGTGACGTTCTTGTTGATCACGTCACGCATTCGTTGGCTTCCCGCCTCGGGCGCGAACGTCAGGCCCCCGGCCCGCTGTTGCTTCATGTCGTCGAGCACGTCCTCGCTGAGGCCGTAGGCGCGGAGAGACGATACGCTGAGGGAGACCTGGTGGGGCGACAATGCCTCGATCGACTCGCGAACCAAAGGACCGATTGCGCTGTAGTCCGCCGTCGAAAGCGAAGTCAGCGAAGCTTCGTCGTACCCTGCCTCCGCAACGGAGCGCACCATCGCGTCGATGATCGCCTTGGGGCGCCGCTCACGAACGGGCCGGTAGATCATGCCGGCTTGGCAGAAACGGCAACCCTCGGTGCACCCCCGCGCCACCTCGATGGAGGCTCTGTCGAACACGGTCGGACAGCTAGCGATCGGACCGTCTACGGGGAAAGGATATTCGTTCAAGTCCTCGACGATGGAACGGCGAATCGGAAACGGCGCCTCGGGGTGGTCGGGCTCGATCACCTCCATTTTCGTGTCGGTGGCGCCGACACTCTTGTAGAGCGATGGGACGTAGAATCCTCCGAGCTTGGCGATTCGCAGCAGCCGCTCCGGCCGCGAAAGACCTCGCGACGAGGCCCACGCGTTCATCAACTCGGGCACTTTGTCCTCGCCGTCGCCTATCAAGAACGCATCGATGAACGGAGCAAGGGGCTCGGCGTGCGTAGCCGTGGGGCCCCCAGCGACCACCAAGGGATCGGAAGCCGTGCGTTGGTGGGCGCGTCGTGGAATTCCACCGAGGTCCAGAATCTGCAAGACGTTGGTATAGGTCAGCTCGTACTGGAGGGAGAAGCCGACGATGTCGAAGTCGCGCAGCGGCCGGGCACTTTCGAGCGAGCAGAGCGCCTGGCCGTGCGAGCGGAGCTCTCGCTCCATGTCGTGCCACACCGCATAGGCGCGTTCGGCTAGCAAGCCATCCTGCCGGTTGACGAGGTCGTAGAGGATCTTGTAGCCGAGATGGCTCATCCCAA
>DATIUW010000349.1:0-5427 GCA_035466435.1 Polyangiales bacterium
CGTCTTGGGCTTGCTGCGAAGGCTCCAGCGTGCGCATTCCTCGACTTGGGCCTGGGCTTCGGCCCGTCGCTTGGCCCCGAGAAGGGCGCGTACGGTGTAGAGGCAGGTGTCGAAGAGCTGCTCGGCCCAATTCGGATCTCGATTGAGCTCGTGGACCGCGGCCCGCGAAAGGGATTGCGACTTTTCGAGCTCGGCCAGGGCTGCGGTGTAGTCCCTGCGAGCCACGTCGCGAAGCGCGCTCCGGGAGTGCGCGCTCCAGGCTGCGATCTCTTGCTCGGTGAGCTTCGCCGCGGGCCGGGACTCGTTTCGTTCGAAGAGCGTGGCCGCCTGCTCGGAGGATCGGAGCGTGATCCCGTGCTGCTCGAGCTCCTGCGCCAACCTGGCCGCAGCTGGCTCGCTCGAGGCGATGGCCTCGTCGGAGCCTGCGGGCACGATCACCCATGCCTCCGCCCGCGCCACCGAGGGCAAGCCGCACGCAACGAACGCGAGGGCCGCGTGCACGGTGGCGGTCCATCGAATGAAGGCTCGGCTGGTCATTTCGTGAGGTCGAAGTCGAGGGTCTTGCGTTCACCGGGCTTCAAGCGGATCGTGCGTGTCTGCGAAGGGCCTCCTTGCCCCGCGGAGATGCGATAGCGCCCAGGCTTGAGCGTTTCGTTCATCATCGGCGCGGGCCCCCAGCGCTTCCCGTTGATCCACACGTCGCCCCAGGGGATCACGATGACGTCGAGATGCGCGGGTTTGGGGGGGACCGCTTTTTGTCTTGGCGGTCGGGGTGCAGTGGCAGGGTCAGCTTCAGGAGCAGCGTCCGCGGCAGGGACCGGATCCGCGGCAGTCGCAGAAGTAGGCGCAGGAGCCGCTTCGGTGCCAGCTTCCGATTCGACGGGGGTGGCGACTTCGGTGACGGTGTCGGTGGGAGGGCTCGATCGCCACAAGAGCATGGCGGCAGCGCCGGCCACCAGCAGACCGAGCATGACGAGCGGGGCTCTTCGCCGGCCGGAGGTTTTGGTTGGGGCCGGTGGGGGCTCGGATGCGCCCGTTCTGTCGGTGGGCACGGGGTCCGAGGGTGTGGTCGCGGCAGGGGCGTCTTTCCCGACGGTCGACGAGATTTCCCGCGCGCTCGTGCGGTCGGCGTGCATGCGCTCTTCGACCAGCGTGCCCAGTCGTTTGTGAACGCGGGGCGAAGGGGCGAGCTCGGCGAGCTCCTCGATCAAGTCCGCTGCGTTTTGCAGTCGCTTTTCGGGATCGGGGTCGATCAAGCGCTCGACGACCTCGCAGAGCTTGGCGGGCGCATCTGGAGCCCATTCGGCGAGCTCGGCATGATCGCCGTTCAGAATCTGCATGATCGTCGCGGGGTCGTTGGGACCCTCGTAGGGCCGAATTCCGGCGAGCGCTTCGAAGAGCACGACCCCGACCGCGAACAGATCGGACCGCCCATCGACCGGCTCGGCGCGAAGTTGCTCGGGCGACATGTAGGGGAACTTCCCCTTGGCTTCGCTCGATTTACGCCGGAGCTCCGCGGTGTCCTTCGCCACGCCGAAATCGCTCAGCATGACCTCTCCTTGGCGGCTGATCAGGATGTTCGACGGAGAGATGTCGCGATGAATGAGTCCCTCGAATCCGGAGCCCGGCGGTGGGCTGTGCGCGTGCACGAGGGCCGCGGCGAGGTCGAGGCCGATGAGGACCACTAGCTCCGCATCGAGGCGGTTGCCCTCGTGCGTGTCGAGCAAGGTGCGAAGGTCGATGCCGTCGATCAGCTCGAGCGCAATGTACGAGCGCCCGCCGAACTCCCCGAAATCGATCACGCCGACGATGTTCCGGTGCCGAAGCTTGGCCGCCAACCTGGCTTCCCGCTCGAAAAGCCGCATGAACGTCTCGTCGTCGCGATAAAAAGGCAAAGCGACCTTCAGGCAAACTCGCTGGGTGAAGCCCCCCGGACCGCGTCGAATGGCTTCGAACGTTTCCGCGGTGCCGCCGACGCCCAAGCGCCGAACGAGCTCGTAAGGTCCGAATTGTGCGCCGACGTCGACGGGTATCGATGTTTCCAAGCTCGCCATGAAAATCGGTCTGGCTCCGCACGGCCCGGGTGGATCGACCGGAGCGAGATCAGGCGGCCCGATGGTACTTGCCAAGCGATACCATGACCAGAGCGTAACGACGCAATCGACGCCGAAATCACGGAACGAAGAAGCCGTGGGGCATTCCGGCTGCTGCATATTTTGCGCCGCGCGTCGTGAACGTTGGACACCTCACCAGTCACCTCCTTGTCGCCAGTCGGTGACGACAGCAGGATTTGTGCCAGTGCAGTGACGAGCGGAGCGCCGCCGGGACGCGTCGATTCGTAGAGAAACCCCTGTCCTGGACGATGCGACCTGCGCTGCGATGTGTCGGCAGACGTCAGGGCTGACGACTCACGGCATCAGCTGTCTTTGAGCTCGTCGACGTCGATGCCGAACGTGGTGATGCGGCTGATCAAGCCGGTCCGCGGGATCGAGAGCACTCGTGCGGTCTTCGCGACGATGCCCTTGCACGCGCGAAGCGCATCGACGACGAGCTCCTGCTCGAGCGCGCTCAGCGATTCCTGCTGCTCGGTCAGCGCTTTCCATCGGTCCTGAAGCGCCGCCAGTGTGTCCTCGTCGTCGCCTTCGAAAGAAGCGGGAGCCAAGACTGGGGCCTCCCCCAATCCGAGGTGGCGCGCGGCAATGACGCTCCCGGCGGATTCATCGCGCCTCGCCCGGTTTCGAGCGCGTTCCATCACCGACTCGAGCTCGCGGATGTTGCCCGCCCAGCGCAGCTTGGCGGAGGTCAGCAGCTCGATCGCACCGCCATCGAGCTCCCACCCCGGCCGGGCGTCGGTGTGGTTCAGATAGCGGGTCGCAATGTGCGGAATGTCTGCCCTTCGTTCGCGCAAGGGCGGCACGACGACCGGCACGACCGCCAAACGATAGTAGAGATCCTGGCGGAACTGGCCCTTACTGACCGCCCTGGCGATGTCGCCGTTGGTCACCGAGATCAGCCGTACGGCGGCCCGCTTGGGGCGCCGCCCTTGATAGCCGAGCGGCCGGTACGAGCCGAACTGGGTGAAGTCGAGGAGGAGTTGTTGCGCGTTCGGAGGCAAGTTCAGCACCTCGTCGAGGATCAACGTGCCTTCATTGGCGTACTCGACGAGACCCTTTCGGCGGGAGACCGCACCCGAGAACGCACCACGCTCGTGCCCGAAAAGCTCCGAGGTGATGGTGTTGAGGTCGTCGCTATGGCCGAGCGTGGCGCGCACGATCGGTTCTTTTCGGCTGGCGCGCGCGAACGCCGTGGCGAGCTGCGTCTTCCCGGTCCCCGACTCTCCCAAGAACATCACCGACGCGTTGCTCTCCAACGCGCCGAAAAGATCATCGCTGATGGCGCGCATGCTAGCGGGCGCGAGCAGCTCATCGAGCTCGAGATAGTGCTCGTGATGATCCCTTGCTCGCTCGACGCGCAGGTCTTCACGGGTAGCCTCGATGGTCGATTGCTGCGCGATCAGCCCGCCCAAGAGCGCCCCAGCGCATTCGATCAAGTCGATCACGGCCTCTTGGGTCGCCTGCTCGCCCGGAAACTCGAGGTACATCGCGCCCACCAGGTTCTGCGCGTCTTTCGGCGCGCTCAAGTCGCCCCAAAGGGGCACGCCCGCAAAGGAGCCCGTGGTGGCGTATGGCACGAACCCGGCGATCGTGCGCAGCTCGCGCTGCACCTGATTGAGGGTCTCGGTGACGTGTTGGGCGAGGACTGCCGGAGGCACGCCGCGAAAGCTCGCCGTCCGCGAACGGTGCATCGGCGCGCCGCTCTTGGTTTCGAGCGTGCTCCATGCGGACGTGGCTCCGAGCTCGACGCACAACGCTTCGAGGCCTTCTTCGATGAAACGCCCGCTTCGGAGCGCGGCGACCACCGTGGTCACCACCTCGCGAAGACGGGGCCAAGGGTCGGAAGTGTCTTTGACCGTCATCCAGTATCGAGACTACATGGTGCTGCTTGGCTCATCCACCTCGAAACCACGAAGCTTCATCACGAGCTCGGCTTGTGTCCTCACGTGCAGCTTGTGCATGGCGCCGTTCAACAAGGCGGAGACGCGCTGACGGCTGATCCCGAGCCTGTATCCGATCCGCTTTCCGGTCTCGCCCGCTGCCGCGAGCTTGGCCACCTCGTGCTCCCGCTTGGTCAGTCCTCTCGGATCTGCGAAGTCCGGCTCGTTCGGAATGGCGACGATGAGTCGGCGGCCGTCGCTCTCGAACCACTCGACCAGCGACCATCGTCCGCGAATCAATCCACGCCAGACCTCGAAAGCTTGTTCGCCGTCTTCTTTGCTCTGCTTGCGCCGCGCAGCGTCGATGCGGATGGCAGCTCGTCGAAGGGCCTCTCGCGCTTCTTTGCTCTTGGCCGCGCCGTCGGCGTGCGCGACTTCGAATCGTCGCGGGTCGACCACGGCGGCCCCCTCGGAGGGAATGGCGCGAAGCCGCTCGCCGCCGGACCCTACCGCGCAACCGAGTCGCCGCCTCAGCCTGTGACCGGCCTCGATGTGAGCCGCGATCTGCTGCCAGCGCCTGCGCCCGTCCTTGGTCAAAGAGATCAAGTGAGGAGAGGGGATGCCCAATCCCACCCCATGAAGCTCGGGGTCGAGAGCCCCCAACCCAAGCGCGTCCGGACAACCTACGTCCTTGCCGAATGCCCAAAGCGTGTTCGGCCTCTCGAGCTCCGACTCGGACACGGCGCGCGGGGTCCCGTCCTTGGCGGGCCAGGTCCGCCGCATCTCGGTTCCGGCGGCTCGGATGGCCTTCGCAAAGCTCGGCGCGAGCTCGGACGGGCCGCCACGGACCGAGGTCTGGGCTACCAATAGGCCCCGGCCGTCGCGCTGCCCGGCCCAAATCGCCGCAGCGCATCCAAGTCCCCGGTCGAAAAGCGGCGCGCCTCGCTCGAGCAGATTGGGAAGCCACTGCTCGGGGGCGACCTGAAGGTCGTACGCGGCTTCGGCGACATCGATGGTGGCGGCAGCGACGAGGTCCATGCTGGCGAGAACCCAAAGCACGGGCCGTGCCAGCTCGAATCAAAGGCTTTTTCCGGGAGAAAGCCGCCGAAGCGCCCAGAAACGACGACGCCTGCCGACACCCCTGTCGGCAGACGTCACCCCTTGCGGGTCATTTCCGAGAAGCCCGCTCTCACTACGGAGCGGCGACCGGATCGCAGCTCACGATGCCCTGGGTGATGAAGCCCGCGCGAGCTGGCAATCGAACTGAATTCTCGCCGCCGGGCCAACCAGCCACCACGACGCAGTTGCTTGCGGTTCCGTCTAGCTCGACTTCCAAGGTGCCCGGTGCGACCTCGATGAACCCGCCTGCACCGGAAGGGGTCGCGGTGGCAGTCGCCTCGCGCCGCGGGATTTCATCCTCGTCGAGGTAGAAC
>DATIUW010000350.1:0-4497 GCA_035466435.1 Polyangiales bacterium
ACGCCATCGTCGCTCAGCCGCTCGGGCTCACCGGGTCGATTGGCGTGGTCTCTGCGCGGCTCTTGGCCTCCGAGCTTCTCGACCGCGTGGGAATTCGTACCGAGGTCCTCCGAACCGGTCCCTACGCGGACTTTCATTCACCGCACCGCCCGTTGACCGAGGATGAACGGGCGCTGATGAATCGGGAGCTCGACGCTTTTTACGATTCATTCGTGTCCCTCGTAGCCGACGGGCGCGGACGGACGGTGGACGAGATCGAGCCGCTCGCCCGAGGCCGCGTGTGGCTGGGCGCCGATGCGCACCGCCTCGGTCTAGTCGACGAGCTGGGGGGCATGGACGCCGCGCTCGAGCACCTCAAGGAGCTGATCGACGTGCCACCTCGCATTCGGGCGCGCGTGCGACCCGCCGTGGTCGCCGTGTACCAGCTCGAGCCCCCGCCGCCCGCTGCGCATCTGCGACTCGACCGCAGCCCCGTGCTGGGGGGCCTTTTGGACCTGTTGTTGCTGGTTTCCGAAGGCCCGGGCGTGCTCTATCACGCGATTTCCATCCCGCGCATCCGCTGAGCCGCCGAAATTACGCATTCGACCCTGGGTCGACTATCGTGATGGCAGGGGGAAGGCTCATGAACGCAAAGCAGATCACGCTGGCGCTCTTGCTCGGGGTCATCTTCGGCTGTGGGGGCTCGCAGAAGCCAAAGGCCGGCCCGCTGCCGCAAGGCGCGAGCTTCTACGGGGTCTGGCAATCGCCGCAATACGGCAACATGCACCTGTGCCAGAGCGGAAACCAGGTCGTCGGCGACTACGTGAAGCACGAACGAGCGGGCCGCATCCAGGGCGACGTCGAAGGCGACCTGCTGATCTTCCAGTGGGAGGACAGGCGGGAGCTCGTGGCAGGAAAGCCTCAGGTGCGACGGGGCCGGGGATACTTCCGGATCGAGATCGGCGACGACGGCGACGAGTATCTTCAGGGCGAGTGGGGCCTCGGGGATGATCTCAGCGGCGGGGGCCCTTGGAACGCCGTCAAGCTTCGCCGAGGGGAGCCGGACCGGTGCACTGGGGCCGAGGAGCCCGCAGTCATCGAGGAAACGACGCACCCTTGGGACCGGGACGATGAGCCCGGCGCGTCCAGCCCCGCCCAGTAACTCGGGCTAAGCGGCGGATTCCGCGCGCGGACAGAACATGACCGAGCAGCGCTTGCGCCGTTCGGCGCTGAGGCGCGCGCAGAGGTCGGCCAGGTTGTCGTCGTAGTCCACGACCAGGCCGGCCGTCGCCTCACCGGCGTCGTTGTACGCGCAATCGTCGAGCGCGACCCAACGTCCCTGCCATGTCGACTGACTGCAGATGTCTTCCCAAGCCATCGGCTCGCAGTCCGTCTGGCTCAGAAACTGGATGAAGGATGTTCGTCGCTGTTGAGTCATGGTGCATCCTCCGCGACTTCGTCTCTAACGGACGCGAGTTGCGAAGCGGCCGGATTTTCCATCGCCTGGATGGCCCGTGCAAGCTGAATTCATGGTTGTGTTCGGCGACTATGCAGGTCAAGGATTAACGCAATAAAGCTAATCAATTCATATAGATAAATGGCCAAACAGAGGCGCGCTCGAAGTCATTTCGTCTACCTGAGCCGGATTTTTGCAGCAAGCATAGGTATGCAGTCGTGCGATCCGATCAGGGGCCGCTACGGTCCTCAGCCCGCCAGCGCCTCGATCAGGCGGTCCATGTCCTCGCGCGTGTGCAGCTCGGTCACGGCAATGAGCAAGTCTTTGCGCCAATTCTCGTGGAATCGGCCCAGGTCGATGCCGGGGATGATGCCTCGAGCGACGAGGCGGTCGACCAGCTCGCAGGCATCCGGCCCCTTGCTGCGCAGGACGAGCTCGTTGAAGGCCGGCGCGGCGTACGGCAGCTCGAAGCCCGGCAAGGACTCGAGGCCAGCTCGGAGATAGTGCAGCGCGTTCAGACAACGCTGTCCTGCTTGCTGAAAGCCTCGCTTTCCGAGCATTGCGGTGCGGATGGCCATGGCGAGCGCGATGAGACCGTGGTTCGTGCAGATGTTGGATGTGGCCTTTTCCCGCCGGATGTGTTGCTCCCTCGTCGAGAGCGTGAGCACGTATCCAGGGCTCCCGTCGACGTCCACCGTGCGTCCCACCAGACGCCCCGGCATCTGCCGCACGAACTCCTTCGAAGCGCCGAACAACCCGACGCCGGGGCCTCCGTACTGAGGCGGTACCGCCAGAGCTTGTCCTTCGCCCACGCAGATGTCCGCACCGCAGGCGCCCGGGGACCGAAGCGCCGAGAGCGCGTAGGGTTCGGCCGTGGCGGTGATCAACAGCGCATTTGCGTTGCTCGCAGCCGCTTTCGCAGCATCCAAATCCTCTACGCAACCGAAGAAATTCGGATAACCGATGACCAGCGCCGCGGTTTCGTCGGTGATCACGTCGCGAGCGGCATCCCAGTCCGTGCGGCCGTCGGCGGCTACCGGTGTCACCTGAATCGAGCTTCCGTCGTCGAGCCCGCGGACGTAGGTTCGAATGGTTTCGAGGTATTCCGGGTGCAGTGCCCCGCTCACCACGACGTGGTTGCGGCGCTTGATCCGGCGGGCCATCAGGACCGCTTCGGCCGCGGCGCTCGCGCCATCATACATGGAAGCATTGGCGACGTCGGTGCCGAGCAGCTCACACACCATGGTCTGGAACTCGAAGATCGCCTGAAGGGTCCCTTGCGAGAGCTCGGCCTGGTAAGGCGTGTAGGCGGTATAGAACTCGCTTCGCTGGAGGAGCTGATCGACCGCCGGCGGCACGTGGTGCCGATACATGCCTCCACCCAAGAACGAAAGCATGCCCGCTCCGGCACTGGCGGCAGCCAGTGCATTGAGGTGTTGCATGAGCCGCGGCTCGTCCAACGCCGGCTCGAGGTCTAGGGGGCGGCCGAGACGATGGGTTTCCGGGATGGCCGAAAAGAGGTCATCGATGTCCTCGGCGCCGATGCGCCTCAGCATCGCTCGGATTTCTTGGTCGGTGTGGGGCAGGTATCTCACGGTCGTGCGAGCTCTTCAGCCATCGAGCGTCCCGAGGTACTCCTCGTACCGGGCGGCGTCCATGAGCCCTTCGAGCTCGCCGCGATCGGAAGGCCGGATCTTGACCAGCCACCCCTCTTCGTAGGGACCCTCGTTGACGAGCTCGGGACTCGATTCGAGGGCGGCGTTGACCTCGACGATCTCGCCGCTGACCGGCGCGAACAGCTCGCTGACGGTCTTGACGGACTCGATGTCTCCGAATCGCTCGTGCGCCTGTACGTCTTCACCCGGCGCGGGCATGTCGACCAACGTCACGTCGCCCAACTGCTGCACCGCGTAGGCCGTGATTCCGACGCGGATCAAGTCACCTTCGAGTCGAGCCCATTCGTGCTCTCGCGTGTACTGAAGATCCCTCGGGTACGTTACCATCATCACCTCTCGTAGAACGGGGTCGTCACTACCACGGCGTCGACCACCTTGCCACGGATCTCGATACCCAAGCGGGTGCCGACTTTGCTCATGCTCTTGGGCACATAGCCGAGTCCGATGTTTCGTCCAACAGTCGGGCCCGGAGAGCCGCTCGTGACCTCTCCCACGCGCCGTCCGTCCACGACGATGGGGTATCCGTGGCGGGCGATTCCGCGCCCCACCATCTCGAAGCCGACCAGCTTCCGCTCGAAACCGGCCGCCTTGATGGCCTCGAGCGCGTCCTTGCCGATGAAATCACCTGCATCGAGCTTCACCACCCAGCCGAGACCGGCTTCGAAGGGATGGTTCTGCTCGGTGATGTCGTTGCCATAGAGCATGAGCCTGGCCTCGAGCCGCAAAGTGTCCCGTGCGCCGAGCCCTACCGGCTGAAGGCCGTGGGGCTCGCCCTTTTCGAGCAGCGCGCGCCAGAGCGTCACGGCGTCCTCGTTGGCGCAAAAGAGCTCGAATCCATCCTCGCCGGTGTAGCCGGTTCGCGCTGCCCACAGCTCGACGCCGGCGAGGCTCGTGCGCGTCACGTGGAAGGAAGGCATCGCCAAGAGATCCTTGGACGCGCCCAGCGCTTCGAGCACACGAGCTGCGCTCGGTCCCTGAAGCGCCAGCAGCGCCCATGCATCCGAAACGTCGTTCCACGGTGTCTCGAGGCTCAAGTGCGAAGCAAAGTGCGTGACGATCTTGTCTCGGTTCGACGCGTTGCAAACGACGAGCACCTTCTCTGCTTCGAGCCGATACACGATCAAATCGTCCAGGATGCGGCCGGCTTCGTTACAGCACACGGTGTAGAGCGCTCGGCCGACGGGAAGCTTGGAGACATCGTTGGTGACCAGGCGATCGACCTCGGCGACGGCGTTCGGGCCTTCCACCAGGATTTCACCCATGTGCGACACGTCGAACAGGCCCGCGCGCGTTCGCACGGCTTCGTGCTCCGCCTTGATCCCTTCGTACTGGACGGGCATGAGCCAGCCTGCAAACGGAACGAGGCGCGCGCCCAATGCACGATGC
>DATIUW010000351.1:0-6540 GCA_035466435.1 Polyangiales bacterium
GGAACCGCGGGGCCCGCCACACCACCGAGCGAGGCACCGCCCCCGCAGCCCGCGGTGGCCCCACCAGGCGCCCGGGCGCCGCCGACCCAGACGACGGTCGGTCCCAACGACGTCGAAGTCTACAAGGACGAAAACGGCTACGTCCTGATGATCGATGGCAAGCCCACCATGGTATTCGGCATGAACTGGGGGTACATGCCGATCGGCGAGAACTACACGTACGATTTTTGGGGCAAGCCCGACGACGTGATCATCGAGGCGCTCGACCGCGAGATGCGCTTGCTGAAAGAGATGGGCGTCAACGTCATCCGGCAATACCTCGGCATCCCGCCGCGATGGGTCGAGTACATCTACGAGAAGTACGGGATCTACACGGTCCTGAACCACACCGTCGGCCGCTACGGCATGACGATCGACGGCGTCTGGGTGAATCCAATCGATTACTCCGACCCCCGCTTCCGGTCGCTCGTCAAGGAGCAGATCGCCGAGCTGGTTGCTCAGTACAAAGACACGCCCGGTTTTCTGATGTGGCTGCTCGGCAATGAGAACAACTACGGGCTTTACTGGAAGTCCAACGAAATCGAGGATTTGCCTGAGGCGAAGCAGGGTGATGCGCGTGCGACGTATCTGTACTCGCTGTTTGGCGAGCTGACGGACCTCATTCACTCGCAGGACCCCAACCATCCCGTCGCGATCGCGAACGGCGACCTGGGTTTCCTCGAAGTCATCAAAGAGGAATGCCCGAACATCGACGTGTTTGGCAGCAACGTCTACCGGGGCCCGTCGTCCGGCGACATTTTTGAACGTGTGCACGAGGAGCTCGGGCTCCCGTTCATGTACACCGAGTTTGGCGCCGACGCGTTCGATGCCAAGCGCGGCATGGAAGACCAGATTGCCCAGGCGGTCTACCTACAGGCGCAGTGGCAGGAGATCTACGAGCAGAGCTACGGCAAGGGCAGGGTGCAGAACGCCATTGGGGGCATGATCTTCCAGTGGAGCGATGGCTGGTGGAAGTACCAGCAGGAGATCAACCTCGACGAGCACGACACCACCGCTTCGTGGGCGAACGCAGCGTATCCCCACGACTACGTCGAGGGCGAGAACAACATGAACGAGGAGTGGTTCGGCATCACCTCCAAAGGGCGGTCGAACGCGCGCGGCATCTACGACGTCTATCCACGGGCCGCCTACTACGTCTTGGAGGACGCCTTCGAGCTCGATCCCTACGCGCCCGGTACGGACCTTCAGAAGATTCGACTGCACTTCGGTCGGCTCGGGCCGAGGATGTCGGCCGATACACAGACCAAGCTATCTCAGCTCGAAAAGTTCCGTCCCATCCTGCGATTCGATTTCAACACCTACACCACGGGTGGACGCCAGCTCACCGATCCCGAGAGAGAGCGGACCCGCTTCGACCATACCGAGTCGTTCTTTTTCGGTTTCGAGACGAAGCCGGTGAAAGGCGTTCGCGCCGACATCGTCGTGAACGGGCTCGGCAACGTCGCGCGAAATCCGATCAACGAGATCTTCTACGAAAATCGCGGCCTTCCCATTGCGATCCGAGATCCGGACGGCGAGGTCTTCGCCCTCACCGGCGCCAACCGCTTCCAGGTGTACCAAGCGTCGTTCGACTGGGACAGCAAGTACTTCCTGCTCGAGAGCTTCTTTCGGGGCGAGGGGCACTACCACTGGGGCTACGAAGGTGACTTCTTTGGTCTCTATCCCGAGGTGCACCAGCAGTTCGACATCGATACCTACAATGCGAATGCACCGGTTGGCCTCGTATTCGCGGGTAAGAACAAAATCGAGGGACTCAAGATCGCGTTTGGCCCTCAGCTCTGGTGGGGCGCGAACCCTTCGATTCTCGGCAAGTACTACCGCACCTTCGGCGACTTCAAGTTTGCGGTGATTCACCAAGAGGACATCGCCCAACAACAAGCGGAGCTCGCGAGCTCGGCGATCCCCCAGCCCAAGTCGCGAAAGAGCACCCTCTACTTCGGCTACGCCGCCCGTCGACTCACCTTCGAGGTTGGGGGCATGACCTCCCGGTCGAACTTCATTGGCGACAACTACGAGGTCGCCCGGCAAGTCGATGAGACCACGGGGTCCAACTCGTATCTGGAGTCCGGCTACTACATCGCCGACGGCAAAGTGAACTTTGCCGATACGCTCGGCGGCAGGGCCAAGCTGACACTCAACGCAGCACCGGTCTTCTGGTACATCCAGGGAGGCTATCAGGGCCTCGTGGCCGACGGCGGCGCGGACCAGACCATGACGATTACCGGATGGTCGCTCAAAGAGAGCGGCCAAGGAAACCACTGGGCCGTTTCTACGGGCCTCGCCTATTACATCAACAAGGTGATGTTGGGTCCCAACTTCCTCGTGCAAAGGCCCATCGAGGGCCCGCTGCCGTTCATCGAGGATTTCTTCGATGCTGAGACCGGCATCTATTACCCGGGCGTTCAAGGGAGAAACCAGCTCGACGATCCGTTCTGGGTGCGCTCGAATCGCGAAACGTACGGCTTCGAGCTCTTGTTGGGTTGGGACCCGACGCCCGCAACCCCCATGTATGCTTGGGACAACGCGCAACGCGAGGATGCCCTGATGACGGTCGCACTCGATTTCGTCTACAAGATTCTTCCGACGAGCCAAGATGCAGCCGTGGCGATCAACCAAGATCTGATTCTCTTTGCATTCCCAACCGGCGCGCCCGCCAGAAACCTCTGGGAGACCAGCATCCGGACCATCACCAACTTCAGGTACAACATGCGTCTCGTGAACTGGATCTACACTGGCCAAGGGCAAGCCAACGGAGACGATCCCCGCACGGTCACGCGATATGGCTTCTACGGTTGGTTCACCTATTCCAGCTTCAACATCAACTATCACCTCAAGATCGACGACTGGGGCCCTTACGACTACCACAAAGACTTCAACCTGACGTTTCCGTTGCAGGTGATGTTGGACCTATCGTACGCGTACGAACCACCCAAGCTCTACGCCCCCGCAGCCACCCGATTCGGCGTACGCGGGGAGTTCCGCAACCTGGACCGGTTCTCGAATCGATATCGCTTCGATCCACTGGACCCTGACCGCACGGGGCGCGAATGGGAGATCAAGACTTATGTGCAGTTCAATTATTAGGAGCCTCGTTCTGGGCCTCGTGCTGCTCGCAGTCGCTTGCGGCGACGACCCGGAATTCCGCTTTGGACAGAACATCACCGGCATCGAGTTCGAGCTCTTCGACCCGACGGAGGGCGTTCATCCCTCCAAGGTGACCCTGCAGAACCCGCGCAATCCGTTCCGGGATATCGTCATCAGCGACGCGGTGAAATTCGACATCCTCGCCAACGGTGGCAACGCCGGTGCGTTCTATGCTTGGGCGAGTCTGCTCGCGACCATTCCCATCGGCGAGAATCAATTCGGCGTGGCCACCAAGCTTCGAGACATCTACCTGGCCAATGAGGTCGCAAACCCGGAAGATCGAGAGACGGTTCGTCTGATGGCCATCGATGCGTTTCAGGCCATCCTCGACTGCTTTCCAGACCAGTTGCTGTTCGACGCGACCGGAACGTTTGGTTTGAAGCTCGCCACCCTCGCGTTTACCAACATCATCGACCTCCGGGGTGTGCCCCAGGGCGATTGGGTCTTGGTGACCAACTCACGGGGCGAGCCCGAAGCCGTGCGCAGCACGGGCTTCGACAGCCTCGCCCGAGAAGTTCGATGCTTTTGAGGCACACATACGTCTTTTGGATGGTGATGGCGCTGGCCACGGGCTTCGCGAGTGCGTGTGTGAACGATCTCGGAACCCCCGACTATTCCAGTCACGAGGATCTTCCCCCCCGTGACGGCGTTCGAGACCCCAATCGCGTCGCCCCCTTTCCGCCGGTGGCGCCCGATCCCTTTCGACCCGGCGACGAGCGGCTTTCGGTCGGCTATTTCTACGAGGGTGGTTGGTCCAAGGAAATCCCGATCAACCTGGTCAACACCAACTTCTTCATCTTCGCTGCGGACGACGACAATATAGTTGCCACGCTGACCTTCTCTGTAGACGTATCGTCTGACCGGCTCGAAGGCTTGGAATCCGTCGAGATCACCCTCGCCGACCAACCGTTTTGGGGAGGCGGCATCGTGTGGGACAATCCCATCGACCTTTCCGAGTGGACGACGATGTTCGTCGGTTTCAAGTCGAGCGATGCCTCCTTCGCGAGCTTTGACCTCACACTGCAATGGGGAGAGGGGGAAGCTCCTTCCGGCGTCGTGTTGGACCCAAGGGCGTACGGCTACACCAATGACGGGGAATGGCACTTCCTCGAGATTCCGCTTCAGGACGCGATCGACCGCGGTTTCGATCCGAGGTTCACGCGGTCACCGTTCATCATCAGCGCAGCGGGCGGCCGGCCCCGTGACCAGATGCTGATCGACAATTTGTACTTCACGAAAGACCCGCCCACAGACGGCACGGGAGGGACAGGTGGCACCGGAGGCACAGGCGGGACCGGAGGCACGGGTGGGACCGGAGGAACGGGCGGCACGGGTGGCACCGGAGGAACGGGCGGCGCCACAGTGCTGTACGAGCAGGACTTCGAGGCGCTCGACCCCGACAGCGCCACCGCGCTCAGCGATGACGGCTGGGTGTTCTTCGCCAACGTTTTCGACAGCAGCGGGACCTTGCTGTTCCCCTTCGGCCCGCTCCCCGCGCCCAATGCGACCGTCAGCCCGAGCGATACGTTCATCTCGGCGGTCGTGACTGGCGAAGGCGACGTGCCGCAGGGCGAGCAGCAACTGAGCGTCTTCAACGACTACAACTGCTGCCAGCCGAACAGCGGACACTTCAACGGGACCGACCGGGTCGAGATCAACGTCTTTCAGGAACTGCGCTCTGAAACCGGTCCCATCACGGCGGCCGACATCGGCCGGACGCTCACGTTCAGCTTCGATGCGAAGCGAGGCAACATCGAGGGCGACACGACCGCGCTCGCATTCATCACGACACTGGACCCCGGAGCCGGCTTCTCGCAGAGCAACTTCGTCCCGGTCGAGCTGACGAGCATTCCGGCTACCTGGGATCGATACTCGATCACGCTGGAGCTGACAGACCCGCTTCTCGAAGGCCAGCTCCTGCAGGTCGGCTTCCGGAACACCGCATCGAACTTCGAGGGCTCGGGGATCTTCTACGACAACGTGGAAGCAAGCCTGTCAGGCGGCGCTGGCATCGAGCTGCGCCCGCTCCCTGAGATCTACACGACCGGCAAGGCGATCAACTACAGCCCCTACCGGGCGGAGGGGCCGGAGGTCCAACCCCCGGAAATGCCGAGTGACGAAGACGTCCTCGAGGACCTCGCCCTATTGCGCACCGCGGGCTACGACCTGCTGCGCTTGTTCGGCGGAGACCCGGTGTCCGAGCAGATCCTGCGGCTCGCTGAGGATAATTTTCCTGAAATGCAGTTTCAGCAGGGGCTCTTCCTCGAGGGCCTCGCTCCGGGCCCCGCGCAGCAGAACTGCGACAGCGCGCTCAACGACAGCCAGGTCGAGACCGCCATCCGCCTGGCCAACACCTATTCGAACGTCGTCACGGTCAGCGTCGGCAACGAAACCTCGTTCTTCTCAGCCTTCATGCCGCTGAGCTGTCTCGAGGGGTACATCACCGAGACCCGAAACAACGTGACGCAGCCGGTGACGGCCGACGACGACTACACGTTCTACGCGGGCATTAGCCGAATGCCGGACACCGTCCTGCCGTTGATCGACTTCGTGGCCATCCACATGTACCCGATCACCAACTACCGGCAGTGGGACTGGCAGCAGCTCGGGGTGCCGTCCGGTCCCCTACGGGCCGAAGCCATGATGAACGAGGCGCTTGCCGTCGCCCAGGCCAACTACCAGGCCGTCTACGACTACGAGTACCTCGACGCGTCGGGGACGATGGTCACCATCGGTGAGTCCTTGCCGATCGTCGTCGGCGAAACCGGCTGGAAATGGCGGCAGACGAACCTGCAACAACAAATCGAAACCTACGCCGCGAACCCCGTGAACGCCAAGTGGTACGACGACCTGATGCGAGCCTGGGAACGAACGCCCGGCGGTCCCTCGACCATCTTCGTCTTCCAGGCCTTCGACGAGGCCTGGAAGACGACGGACGACGGTTGGGGCTTCTGGGATGAGCTCCGGATGCCGCTCTATGCTTTGTGCGACACGCCGGCGGGCTCCGCGTGCAACGACCCTGTGTACGAGGGCGCGGGCTTCTTCCCGTAACCTCCGATTCATAGCCTATGGAGAGAAATTAGGAGTTGGATATGAAGAAAACATTGATTGCGATTCTATTTGCCACGCTCGCATTCAGCGGGTGCAGCGACGATGACGGCACCGGCGGCACCGGCGGCACCGGCGGCACCGGCGGCACGGCGGGCACCGGTGGCACGGCAGGCACGGGTGGCACGGCAGGCACGGGCGGCACGGGCGGCACGGCAGGCACGGGCGGTATGGGGGGTGAAGGCGGCACGGGCGGTATGGCCGGAGAAGTGTCGTACGAGCAAGACT
>DATIUW010000352.1:0-1563 GCA_035466435.1 Polyangiales bacterium
TTGGGATCACATGCGTTTTGGTCAGGCTACGTGCTCCCACCTTGCGCAATTCGGGTGATTTGTAGATGGTGGGGCCATGGCCCGTTTCACTCCTGTTTGGCTCGCGTGCTGGATCGTGGCGCTTGCTGCCTGCGGTTCCTCGGATGGCACGGAGACGCCTGACGGAGGTTTAGATTCGGGTCTGCCCGATGGCGGAGTCGACGAATGCGAGATGCCAGGAGTCGTGTGCGAGTGCGACGTCGACGAAGACTGTGGGACATTTGAGCGCTGCGAGCCGAGCGATCCAGGGCGGGTTTGCGCATGCCTTCCTGGGTATGAAGGCGACCCCTGTGCCTGGGGCATGGTGCCTGCCGATCCGGGTTTTCAAAACATGCCCACGGCGTGGACGACCCGCCGAGGCGTGATCATCGATGCGGAGGCCTCCGGCGCCATCGATCCAGGCCACACCTCGTTCCCCGGCGATGCACTGTGCAACTTCGGCTCGGTGAGCCAGGTCGTTTCGATGCCGCCCCTCGCAGGCTCGCAGCCCTTCGCGGCGGAGATCTCGTTTCGCGCGCTGGAAGAACGCACTTTCTTCGACGTCCCCCTCCTTTCGATGGGCATCGGAGGGGCTTGGGTGACCGATCCATTCGAGCAACGAGATTTCGGAACCAGAAGCTACTGCTTGGGCGAGGCCGCGTACGGCGGGGAGGTCGAGGTCGAGCTTTCGAATGACCCCAACCGGTTCAGGATCTCCTGTCCGACCGAGGCGGATCTGCAAATCGATCGCTTCCAAATCGTCGCCGCCGAGCCTGGACGATGCCCGGCACCAGGCCAGGTTCTGAACGGAGACTTCGAAGACGAGGAAGGTTGGACGCTCACTTCCGGCGGAGAGAGCGCCACGGCGAGCATCGAAGAAGGCGTCGGCGTCGATGGCTCGCGGGCGGCCGTGATCGCCGCCGTCGGGCTATGCGAGGGCGCACGAATGCGAGGCACGCTCTCGGTGCCAGCCGCCTTCAGCATGCCGTCCCCCGCGATCGAGCTGTGGTGGAAGGGCACCAACGGCCGATACTTCAGCTTCTCCATCGACAATCGACCTTGGACCACGCTCGAAGGAAGCGGCTTGGCCCGAGCCGCCCGCTATTGCGTGCCTCCATGGATGCAGGGTGGCGTCCATTGGATCGGGGCCGAGCTCACGCTGCTTTCTGGGGCGTGTGCGGATGCGGTCCCCCGCGAGCTCGTGCTCGACGACATTCGCATCGTGAACGATCCCGCCTGCGGCACCAGCGCGGGCGTGTTCGATCCGGGCTTCGAGTCGGCGCCGATCCCGCTCATCGGAAGCACGGCGACGCTGGGAGACGGCACCGTCACGACGGTACTCGACCCGGTGCTCGCGCATTCGGGCAACGGCGTGCTCGAAGTCTCGGTCGCCGCCCGTTGCGCCAACGTGCGCTATGATTTCTACGTCATCCCGCCCGCACCCGACGCGGCAGGGGGACCGGCGCTGCGTTTCTGGCACCGCGTACCGGACAATCCCGTCAGCTCGGCCATTGCCAGGTCGAGCGTGAGCACGCTTTCCCTCCC
>DATIUW010000353.1:0-2058 GCA_035466435.1 Polyangiales bacterium
GCTTCGTCGAGCGGGTAGCCATACACCCCGCACGAAATCGCTGGGAACGCAACGGACCGAAGGCCGTGCTCCACGGCGAGCTCGAGGGCGGAGCGATACGCGCTACCAAGAAGCGCCGCGTCGGCCGGACGGCCGCGATAGACGGGGCCCACCGTGTGGATGACGTGTCGGGCTCGCAGCCCAAAGCCAGGCGTGATGCGAGCCTCGCCCGTTGGACAACGAACGCCCGGCCGAACCTCGGGAACCTTGCGGCAGGCTTCGAGCAGCTCCGGTCCGGCCGCACGATGAATCGCGCCGTCCACACCGCCTCCGCCGAGCATCTTCTGATTGGCAGCGTTTACGATGGCGTCGACCGCTTGCTGCGTCAGGTCTCCGTGAACGATTTCAATCCGAGGCACCATCCAATCCCGTCACTCGGGCGACCCGAGCGCGATGTTCGGGTCAATGCCAAGTCATGGATCGGAGCTGGTCGATCGGCAACAAATCGTGATCACCGAAACGAGCTCGCTTACAGGCTTCGAGTCTCCGTGTTAGAAAGCGGTCATGCGAGAACTCCGATTACTCTTCTTTCTGGCGGCGGCTGGGCTGCTCCCCGCTTGCGGCGGTAGCTCTGAGACGGAGGCGTCCGATGTCGACTTCCGCGCGCTCGAATGGACGGAAGTCAACGGCAATGCGCCTTGGGCCGCTCGAGCTGGCCTTCATGCCGTGGAGCTGGGGGGGCGGTTCTATCTCATGGGTGGCAGGACTCCGATCGATCCGGCGGAGCTTCCGTTCCCGATTCCAGGGGCGAGCATTTTTTGGTCCGACGTCTGGGTAAGCGACGACGAAGGCGCTTCGTGGGAGAGAGTCTTGGAGAGTGACATCGCCAGCCATTGGGCTCCTCGTGCCTACTTCCAGGCAGTCGTCAAAGGAAGCTCGATGTACGTGCTGGGAGGCCAGGACTTCGGAATGGAGTCCACGTTCTTCAACGATGTTTGGTCGAGTGAGGACGGTGTGCAATGGACGCAGCTCACGGCCGATGCAGGGTGGACGGGTCGGGCCGGCCTTCGGGCGGTGACTTTCCGAAATGAGATTTACGTTTTCGGGGGCTCCCAGTTCGATGACGATGCCATCATCGGACCCGGCGGCCCAACGCGCGTCTACTTCAATGACGTGTGGAAGTCGTCAGACGGCGCGAGCTGGGAGCAGCTCACCGATGACGCTCCGTGGGAGCCGCGCGCGGGCGCGGTCGTGGTCGTGAAAGACGACTACATGTATCTGCTCGGAGGGGAGCGCGGGTTCTTGTGCGATCCGCTCCCAGACTGCGAGCTTCCATACTTCAACGACGTTTGGCGTTCGAACGATGGCGCAACGTGGCAGCTCGTCACGGATTCCGCCGGATGGTCTCCGCGTCCGGGCCATCAGTGTGCGGTCTCTTTCGACCACATCGTGTGCTTTGGCGGATTTGGACTCCCGGAGAATCCCATGGATGTTTGGATCAGCCCGGATGGGGCGAGCTGGGAGCAGGTCAGCGACTCGCCCTGGAACGCGCAAAGCACCGACGACATCAAGTACGACTTCGAAGGGATCGCGGTGGGCGACGTCATCTACACTTTTGGGGGAGATCGCGAGACTTTCGACTTTGACGATCCGGACAACTACTTGCGTGTAGACAACGACGTCTGGCGGTACAGCTTGCCTGCGCTCTGACGATGCAAGTGTCGAGCCTGTGATCCCCTCCAGGGCTTTACCGATCGTGGCGTGTCTTCTATAAGCGCGTCCATGAACACAATCTTCGACCGGACACGCTGCGCCGTCCTGCTTGAGGTTGCGATTGGCGCACAACTCTTGTTTGCCACCGCCGCAATGGCCCAAGACGCCGAGAGGATCGGCGCCGTGGAGGAGGATCTGCGGCCCGAACAGCCGCCCGGCACCGGCCCAGCGCCCGTGAGCGCCGATGCCGATACCGATCAGGCGGCTGAAGCGATTGACTTCGCAACCACAGCAGAGGGTGGCGTTCCGGCGCAAGCGGCGCCGAGCGACGTCGCCGTCGATGCGGTCCAGGCGAGCATGACCAGA
>DATIUW010000354.1:0-13411 GCA_035466435.1 Polyangiales bacterium
AGGCCTTCGACCTGATGCACGAAGGCAAGTCGATCCGAAGCGTCGTGGAGCTCTGAGATGGCCGAGGAAGGAATCTTCGTTCATCAGTTCGAGCTCGGTCCTTGGGATAACTTCATCTATCTCATCGGGGACAGGGCGACCCGCACCTGCGCCGTCGTCGACCCGGCCTGGGATGCCGACGTGATCCTCGCCGAAGCCGAGCGACTCGAAGTGGACATCAGCCACGTGCTCTGCACCCACAGCCATTTCGACCACGTGAACCGGGTCGATGCACTCCTCGCAAAGAGGGACATCCCCGTGCACATGCTGGGCGAGGAAATCGACTTCTCTGGTTTTCGCTGCGAAAACCTACAACGCCATCGCCCCGGCGACGTGCTACGGGTCGGCGAGCATCTCGACGTCACCATGATGCACACCCCCGGCCACACGCCGGGCTCGACGACCTATCGCATCCGAGATGCCATCGTCACCGGCGACACCCTTTTCGTGCAAGGTTGCGGCCGCGGCGACTTCGTCGGCGGCGACCCGCAGGTCATGTACGAAACGCTCAAGCGCCTCACCGAGTCCGTGCCTCGCAGCACACGCATGTACCCCGGCCACAACTACGGCCCGGTCACCGTCTCGACCCTCGACGAAGAGCTGCGCGAAAATCCGTATCTTCAGCACCAGACGGTGAACGACTTCGTGTCACACCGCATGGAAGGAAAGACCCCGGGAACGAAGCTGCCTCCGCCGCCCGAGTGGCCTTAGCCCAGATGCGCCCGGCGAAGGCCTTCAACGTTCTTTGCGCGTGCTTGGTGCTGTCCGTCTTGGTGCTGGCCGGTTGCAAAGATCGACGCCGCGAGCCCGATGCCGGTCCCAGGGAGAAAGTCGCGACGCCGACGGGCGGGACTAGCGAGGAGCTCGCCAAGTCCTTGCGTGGCTACGAGGTCTGGTTCGTCGGTGGTTTCATGTCGCAGCTCTACGACGCGCTCAGCGCTCAGCTCGAAGACGAAATCAACGATGCGCTCGGGCGGGCGGCGAGGTCGCTCAACGTGCATTTGGATCTGCCGGGTGACCGCAGCCTCGACATCCCGATCGGCGATGCGATTGCCGATGCGCTTCCGCAGATCGACCTGCCGATCGAGCAGGGGCGCTTCATGTCGTTCTATACGCAGATGCGCGATTTCGATGCGAAAGGCATTGCCTACCGGAACGTCTCGCTGGTCTCGGCCGCGTTCAACACCTCTCAGAGCGTGGAGCACAACGCGGCAGCCATCGCGGACTTGCTGGGCAACACCGACGCGAAGGTCATCCTCGTGACGCACAGCAAGGGCGGCCTCGACACGTTGCACGCGCTGTTGGGCTCGCCCGAGCTTTGGGGAGACACGGTCGTCGGCTGGGTCGCGCTGCAAGCGCCGTTTTACGGCTCGCCCTTGGCCGACTCGACGCCCTCGGTCGTCAATGGGCTGCTGCTCGGCGCGCTCGGCGGGAACGGCCGAGCGGTCGAGGATTTGAAGGTCGAAACGCGCACGCGCTACATGCAGGCGCACAAGGACGAGATTCGACGCCTCACCGGACGCATCCCGGTGATCGCAGCATTCACGACCTACGAGTCGAGCGCGACGGTGGCCGGTTTCGCAAGCACCTTTGCGGACGGCATCTTCAGCGCCGAGCTGATTACCGACATCACGGAGGTCGTCTCCTCGAGCTATGCAAAGACACCGCGTGATCTGCCTCGCGTCGTCGGCGCCTCGGCCGCCGAGTCGATCGAGCTCATCCGGCGGCGCGTGGCCAATGCGTCGTCCGCGGCGTTCGGCACCATCGGCCTGATGACGCTCACCAACGTGTATCTGAGAGATGTCGAGGGCGTCCCGAACGACGGCCTGGTGCCGAAGCTGAGCACCGTGCTGCCAGGGGCCACGCACCGCGAGCTCACCACGGGGGATCACGCCAGCCCCGTCATGGACGTCGACCCATTCAAGAATTTTTGGACCGTCGAGCATCGCAACGAGGTCACCTCCGCGTTGATCGACGAGGTGCGAAGGCGCGCCGAAGAGGCCCGCAAGTAAGGCGAATTCCTGCTCGCACAGGGGGGGCCTTCGACAGGGCGCGTCGGCGGAGGGACGTGCTAAATCTCGCGGCGATGGCCACGTATCTCTATCCCATCAGCCTCGCGGCGATCTCGGCGTTCGTGTTTGCCCTCGAGCGCTTCTTTCCATGGCGCCCGGAGCAAAAGCAGCTCCGGCCGAAGCTTTGGTCCGACCTGATCCACCTCGTCTTCAACGGCCACTTTCTCGGCCTCTTGTTGGCGGGACTCGCGAGCACCTGGATCCTTCCGCCCATCGACCGTTGGCTCGCGGCCAATGGCCTCACCGACGCGGTCTATCGCAACGCGGCGGCCGATTGGCCGCTTTGGGCGCAAATCATGGTCGCCCTGGTGGTCATCGACTTCATTCAGTGGTGCGTGCACAACATGCTCCACCGCGTCCCCGCGTTGTGGGAGCTCCACAAGGCGCACCACAGCGTCAAAGACGGCGAGATGGATTGGATCGTCGCCTTCCGCTTTTCCTGGCTCGAGGTGATCGTCTACAAGTCGGTCCTCTATTTGCCGCTCGTCTTCTTGGGGTTTGGTTGGATCGCGCTGATGGTGCACGCGATCTTCGGCACCCTCATCGGTCACCTGAACCATTCGAATCTCGACCTCGGGCACGGACCCTGGCGCTACGTCCTCAACAGCCCGCGCATGCACATCTGGCATCACGATTACGAGGGTGACGCGAAGACCACGGTCAACTACGGCATCATCTTCAGCGCCTGGGATTGGATTTTCGGCACGGCCAAGATGCCGGATGAACCACCGGAGCGGCTCGGCTTCAAAGGCGTCGAAACGTTTCCCGACAACTTTTTCAGCCAGGAGATCTGGCCGCTTCAAAAGTACATCCCGCGCGTGCACAGCAAGGTGGCTTGGGGCGTCATCGGCGCGTTGGTCCTCGGCATCGCTTGGTATCTCCACGAGCCGCGAGGCCTTCGGCCGCAAACGCCGATGCTCGGAGAAGTCGCTGCCACGTCACAGCCAAGCGGCGTGTTCCCGGCATTTGATTCGTATTCCAAAGACCCGGCTGAGGCCGAGGCCGCGTTGGCGCACTTCGGCTCCGAGGCTCGCGCTGCCGGATACGCCGATCCGGATGCGATGGTGAGCGTCGCCGAGCTCGCCAAGGCGCTCGGCGCGCCGTCTTTGGTATTGCTCGACGTTCGCCCCGAGGAGCGCTTTGCGTTGGGCCACATCCCGGGCGCGCGAAGGCTGTATCGCGAAGACTATTCCGGTGGCGACGATGTGCCCGGTATGTCGCGAACACCCGCCGAGCTCGAGCGACTCTTGCGCGACCGCGGCGTGCGTGAGGACAGCACGGTGGTGCTCTATGGCGACGGTGGTCCCGAGCCCTATCGGCTCTGGTGGACGCTGCGATCCATGGCAGGCTTCGACACGCGCGTGCTCGATGGCGGCCTGCAGCGTTGGAAAGCATTGGGCCACTACGTCGCCGGCGGCGATGGCCTCGAAGTGGGGGAGGGCGACGCCACGGTGCAGCCGTCGGCCCCGCCGTCGATGGAGCACTGGGCCGACGTCTCGGCGTTCATCGCGCAGCACCTCGACGCGCGCTTGATCGACACTCGAAGCGAGCTCGAGTTCAGCGGGCGCGAGCGTCATCCAAAAGCGGCAAGAGCCGGCCGCATCCCCGGCGCGACGCACCTCGACTGGGTGCTCGTGTTGCGTGACGAGGACGACGACCATCGCTTGAAGCCGCCGTCGGAGCTCCGTGCGCTTTTTGCCGAGCGAGGCGTGACCGAGGACACGCCGGTGGTGACGTACTGCCAGTCGGGCACGCGGTCGGCGGCGGTCTACTTTGCGATGCATCAGCTCGGCTTCAGCCCGGAGCGCGTCGCCAACTACGACGGCTCGTGGGCGGAATACAGCCGTCTCGACTTGCCGGTGGAGCCGTGATGCGGCTCGCCGCGCTCGCGTTGCTGCTTTTGGCGGCGGTCGTGGGTGGAGCATTTGCTGCGCCGCTCACGAGTCCGAAGGCGCCGGCGGTCGAAAAGACCGGCACGGGCCGAGGAGACGCGCAATTCGTGCGCGGTGTTGCGCTCGGTTTGTTCGCAACCGATCCCGAATGGGATTACGGCCCGCTGGTCGCCGAGATTCGTGCGCGCGGCGCCACCGACGTGCTCGTCGTCGTCAACGCCTATCAAGCGAATCGCTTCTCCTCCGACATCGCGCTCCGGTCCGGCCGCTCGCCGAGCCATGCCACCGTGGCGCGAACGCTCCACCAGGTGAAGCAGGCCGGGATGCGTGCCGCGCTCATGCCGGTGGTGCGGCTTTCGGAGCGTGCCCCGCATGAGTGGCGCGGGGTGATCGCGCCTGCAGACGGTCTCGACGCGTGGTTCGGCGCGTATGGGCGCTTCGTGTTACCGCTTGCACGCCTTGCCGAAGAAGCCGGGGCCGAGCGCTTCATCGCCGGCTCCGAGCTCAGCTCGCTCGAACGGTACGAGGACCATTGGCGCGGGCTCTTCACCCAGCTTCGCGCAGCGTTTTCGGGCACGCTGACCTACTCGGCCAACTGGGACCACGCCGACGCGGTTCCGTTTTGGGACGCGCTCGACGAGGTGGGCCTCACCGCGTATTTCCCGCTTTCACCCGCGGAAAGAGAGCCGAAGCCGCCGAGCGCCGAGGCGCTCGCGCGCGCCTGGAAAACCCCGCGCGCCACCATCGAAGCCCTCGCAACGCGTGCGGGCAAGCCCGTCTTGATCACCGAGGTCGGCTACCCGAGTCAGTCTCTTGCCGCCGATCGTCCTTGGGACGACACCGTGGACGCCGGGGTGGATCTCGGGCTCCAGCAAACGCTCTATCGCGGGTTTTGCGACGCCTTTGCGCAAACGCCGAGCCTCGGGGGCTTTTACGTTTGGAACTGGTTCGGCGTCGGCGGTCCCCGGGATGGGAGCTTCACGCCGCGGGGCAAGCCGGCCGCGGGCGAGCTTGCCAAGTGTTTCGCGCGCCAGTGGCAGGCGCCGGCAGATGCAGGAAATCGATCATGAGCACCGAGCACCACGAACGACTTTCACTCGAACGGCGCCGCTTCGTTCTGCGCACGCTCAGCATCGGAGGCGGCGCGCTTCTCGGCGCGGTCGCGGGTTGCCGCGACTCGGGAACGCCCACAATCGATGGGTCCGCATCCGAGCCGAAGCCGCCGACGGAGCCCGAGGCCACGGCACCGAAGCCCGCCGCGCCTGCGCTCCCCGACGGCAAGGACCCCGCCAACTTCATCAAGCACGGCGACAACCCCCTCACGCTCGAAACGCGCCGCGAGAAGCTCGGTACCAGCGTGCTCACGGCGACGAGCGTGTTGTTCGTTCGTCAAAACCTTCCGCTTCCGCCCCCCGAATTCGTCGCCGACCGCGACGGATGGACCACACGGGTGGAAGGCGTCGAGCGCCCGGGCGACATCCGCGTCGACGAGCTCAAGCGCCTCGGGCTGATGACCATCGCCACCGTGCTCCAGTGCTCGGGCAACGGCCGCAAGTACTACAAGCACGACCCGAGCGGCTCGCCTTGGGGCGTCGGCGCGGCAGGCTGCGTGATGTGGAGTGGCGTGCCGTTGCGTGACGTCGTCGCGCACCTCGGCGGCGTGGCCGAAGGCATGCGTTATCTGACGACCACGGGTGGCGAGCCCCTGCCCGAAGGGCTCGATCGCAACCAGGTCGTCGTCGAGCGTTCGATCCCGATCGAAAAAGCGCTCGATGATTGTCTTTTGGCCTGGGAGATGAACGGCGAGCCGATTCCGCGCTCGCACGGAGGGCCGTTGCGGCTCATCGTCCCCGGCTACTTCGGCTGCAATCAGATCAAGTTCGTGAAGAATCTCGCCTTCACCCGCGATCAGGGGCCCGCGAAGATCCAGCAGACCGGCTACCGCATGCGGCCCATCGGCGAGCCCGGCTCCCCCGACCAGCCGGCGATGTGGGAGATGCCCGTGAAGTCGTTCATCACGCTGCCGACCGATCAGACGCCAGTCGTCGCCGCGAAGGTTCGGGTGACTGGCGTCGCGTTCGGCGGCACCAAAGACCTGGCCCGGGCCGAGGTCTCGACCGACGGCAAGTCGTGGCAGAAGGCTCGCTGGGTCGGGCCCGATCTAGGGAGGTATGCATGGCGCGTGTTCGAGCTGGAGCTCGAGCGCGAGCCCGGCCCGGTCAAGCTCTACTGCCGCGCCGTCACCGCGGATGGCGAGGTTCAGCCCGAGCTGCGAAACGAAAACGAGCGTGGGTACGGCAACAACAGTTGGCGCGACATGGGCGTCACCGTACAGGTCTGTCACCCCGACGACGCGATTTGTCTTACGCCGCCAAAGCCGCGAGACGAGGCGCCCACGGGGCCGCGCAAGCCGGTCGTGCTCTCGGAGTCGGGCAAGCGCGGGCGGAAGATCTTCCGCGAGACGGCGCAACCTCCTTGCATGACTTGTCATACACTGTCGGATGCCGAGGCCATGGGCGCGGTCGGTCCGAACCTCGACGAGCTCGGCCGGAGCGTGCCGCAAATCGAGGCAGCCGTGACCAACGGCGTGGGCGCCATGCCACCCTTTGGCGAGACGCTCACCGATGAACAGATCAGCGACGTGGCGCGTTACGTCTACGAGGCGACGCGCCGCGATTGATGCGGGGACTTGGTCCGTCCGCAGGCGGCCCCGTCGACGGGCGTTGCGCCCGATAATTTGGCATCTTGTGGCGGGATCATTACCTAGCTGCCCGCCATGAAATCGTCTTTTTCTACCTGTTTAAACAACAAAGCGATTGCGCTCCTCTTCATCTCCCTCGCCGCTGCCTGCTCCGATCCGGGGCAGCAAGTCGCCAACGAGGATCTTCCCCCCGCTTCGCGGGCTCCCGCACCGGGACCTGCCGACGAAGACGTTGCGTTGAAAGGAGGGATCGACGGTCCGCCCGTCGCGGTGGCGCCGTTCCTCGATGGTGTGCTTCCGCCGCGGACGCCGAACTGGCCCGGCAGCTCCGACTGGACCATCGTGCCTGCGTTTCCGAACCTCGATTTGACCGACACGCTGGTCATCGCAGCGAACCCCGGAAACGACCGCATCTACGTCGGGTCGCGCGAAGGGTTGATCGTCTCGTTCGAGAACCAAGCCGACGTCGACACGGTGAGCACGTTTCTCGACCTGCGTGATCGAGTGGCCGTCGTGTGGGATGGGGGCTTTCTCGGTCTCGTGTTTCATCCGGAGTTCGGCATCCCCGGCTCCCCGTACCGCCACACGTTCTACGTCTACTACTCGTCCCATTGTCCGCTCGATGCTTCCCGTGACGCACCCGATCTGAGCGCTTGCGACGAGGGCTATCCCCGCACCTCCACGAACGACTTTTTCAACACGTACTTGCGCCTGTCCCGATTCGAAGCGCTCCCTGGGACCAACACTGCGGACCCGGATAGCGAGCAAGTGATGCTCAACATCCGCCTGTACAACTCGTCGCACCGTGGCGGAGGCATGGCATTCCGCGACGACGGTTACCTCTACCTGACGATCGGCGAGCAGTTCCGCTACGACACCGCCCAAGACATCGTCGATACGCTCGAGGGTGGGTCGTTCCGTTTCGCGGTTGACGTGACCGACAACCCCGACGGCAGCTGGACGTGTCCGCCCGGAAGTCATTTGCCTCGGCGCATCTTCGACACCTCGGACGAGATCTCCGGCCAACATTACTGCATCCCCAACGACAATCCTTTCCTCGACCCCGCTGGGGGCGTCTTCGAGGAGTACTGCTCGTTGGGTCATCGCAACCCGCACCGCCTGGCGCGAGACCCGGTGACCGATCGCCTCTGGTCGGGCGAGGTTGGCGACTCCTCGCGCGAGGAAATCAACGTCATCGAGTGCGGCAACAACTACGGCTGGCCGTTTCGGGAAGGCCTGATTGCCGGCCCGTGGTCACCGCCCTCTGAATACCTTGGAACGCTCACCGATCCCGTCATCGACTTCGACCGAGACGAGGCGCGCGCGATCATCGGCGGCTACGTCTACCGGGGCACGCGCTTCCCCGAGCTCGACGGGTACTACCTCGCGGGCGACTACGTCACCAATCAGGTCTGGGCGATCCTGCTCGACGAAAACACGATGACCGCGAGCAAGGCCTACCTGGCGAATTTCCCGCTGGGCAACTTGGCAACTTGGGGACAGGACAATCAGGGCGAAGTGTTCTTGGGTGATGTCGCCAGCACCGGTCCGCTCTACACGCTCGATCGAATTGGCGACCCGGTGGCCGACGCGCCGGCGCTCCTTTCGGAGCTCGGTGCGTTTTCGGACATGGCGGCGGCCGAGCCGAGCGTTTTTTGGGTTCCGTATGGTCTCAATCAGCCCTTCTGGTCGGACGCCGCGCTCAAGCATCGCTTCATCGCGCTTCCGAATGACGGGCTCCGTGACACCGCCGCCGAGAAAGTCGCGTTTTCCTCCACCGGCGACTGGGGCTACCCGGTAGGCACCGTGCTGATGAAACACTTCGAGCTTCCGCTCGATGAGACCGATCCAGGCGACATCACGCGCCTCGAGACACGCTTTTTGGTGCTAGGCGACGATGGAGAATGGTACGGGCTCACCTACCGGTGGCGTCCCGACCAGACCGAGGCCGACCTTCTCACGACCGCCGAGACCGACGACTACACCATTCAGCTCGCCGAAGGCGGCACGCGGACGCAGACCTGGTACTTCCCTTCGCGTCTCGATTGCCTGACCTGTCATCAGCAGGTCGCAGGCGGTGCGCTCGGCCTGCGGACCCATCAGCTCAACGGCGACTTCACCTATCCAAGCACCGGCCGGACCGACAATCAGATCCGCACTTGGAACGACCTCGGCATGTTCACGCCGCCCGTCGACGGGGCGACCATTCCCACGCTCGGCAAATCCCCAGCGCTCGAGGACGTCACCGCATCCTTGCAAGACCGTGCGCGTTCTTGGCTCGACAGCAATTGCTCGTATTGCCACCGGCCTGGCGGTGCGAACGCGGGTTTCGACGCGCGCTTCACCACGCCGTTTGCCAATCAGGGCATGGTTTGGACGCTCGTTCGCGACGACCTCGGCAATCCGGGCACCGTCGTGGTCTATCCGGGCGACCCGGTACGTTCGGCTGCTTGGCAGCGGAGCGTCGCCGTCGGGCCTATCGCCATGCCGCCGCTTGCCAAGGCCTTGGCCGAGGAACCTGCGGTGGCCTTGCTCGAGCAATGGATCGAGCGCATCGACCCGAACGTCCCGCGAAGCGGGCTCAACTACGAGTACTACCAAATATCCGGTCTGACCGCGCTTCCGGATTTCGACTCGTTGACACCGGTGGCCACGGGCACGGCCAGCTCGTTCGACATCTCCGTGCGCCAGCGCAACGACGACTTCGCCCTGCGCTTCAGCGGCTATCTCTACGTCGACACGCCTGGCGACTACGTGTTCTACACGAGCTCGGACGACGGCAGTCAGCTATTCCTCGATGACGCGCTCATCGTCGACAACGACGGCCTTCACGCGCTGCAAGAGGAGTCCGGCGCCGTGACCTTGGCCGCGGGTTATCACGACATCGTGGTAACCATGTTCGAAGGGGTTGGCGATCAAGGACTGTTCGTGAGCTGGCAGGGGCCCGCCACCGGCGGCGCCAAGACCTCGATCGGCGCGAGCGTCTTGTACCTTCAGATCCCGACCGGCGACACCAACGAGCCGCCGGTGCTCGACAGCCCTGGTGAGCAGACGGGGCGGCAGGGCGACTTGGTCACGCTTCAGCTCACGGCCACAGACCCCGACGGCGATGCGCTCTACTTCGACGCGGCCGGTTTACCCGGAGGCTTGGCGCTCGATCACCAAACTGGCGCAATCTCGGGCGCCCTGACGTCGTCTGGTGCGAGCACGGTGACGGTCAGCGCTTCGGACGGTCCCGCCGTGTCGGTCGTCAGCTTTGCCTGGGCGGTCGCCGCGCCGTCTTGCGGCGACGGCATCGTCGATGACGGCGAGGAGTGCGACGACAGCAACACCGAAGACGGCGACGGATGCTCTGCAATGTGCGAAATCGAAGAGCCACCGCCGCCCGACGGCGGCTTGCCTGACGCCGGGGTGCCTGACGCCGGGGTGCCGGATGCAGGTGTGCCGGATGCGGGAGTGCCCGATGCGGGCGTCCCTGACGCCGGCGTGCCCGATGGCGGCACGACCGACGGAGGCGGCGGCGGCTGCAGCGTGCAGCCGGGTGGGGCGCCGGTCGACGTGAGCGCTCTGTGGATCATGCTTGCGTGGACGCTGGTGCGTCGGCGCCGGGCGCGAACCACAGGAGCCTAATCATTCAAACGATCCCACCTTCCCATCTCGCGCTGGCCGGTATTCCCGCGTTGCTCGTCGTCGCCATCTTGTGGCGATGGTCCGCAGGCGGCGGCCACGGTCTTTGGGCGCTGGTGCGCATGCTCGCGCAGCTGCTCCTCATCGGATACCTGCTGGTCTACATCTTCGAAGCCGATGTGCCCTGGGTCGTCCTCGCCGTGCTCGCGGTCATGGTCATCGCGGCTAGCTGGATCGCCCTTCGCACGATTCCCGAATTTCGAGGAGCCTTGTATGGCTATGCGTTCTCGTCGATCGCCATTGGCGGCGGCCTCACCGTCGCATTGATCACACAAGTCGTGCTGACTCTGGATCCTTGGTACCAGCCGAGCTTCGTGATCCCCCTCGCTGGCATGATCTTCGCCGCTTCCATGAACTCGGTCAGCTTGGCCGCCGAGCGAATGCTCGCAGAGCGCCGGCGTGGCGCCTCCTACATCGATGCCCGCCGCATCGCCATGCAGGCCGGAATGATTCCCATCGTGAACAGCCTCTTCGCAGTCGGTCTCGTCTCGCTTCCCGGCCTCATGACCGGTCAAATCCTCTCTGGTGTCTCCCCGCTCATCGCCGTGCGTTATCAAGTCATGGTCATGCTCATGATTTTCAGCGCCTCCGGAATGTCGGCAGCCATTTTTCTCCTGTTCTTGAAGGGCCGCGCGCCGCATGACGATCCCTCCACCAACTAGTGGGGCTTGAGGTTTGTGCCGCGTGGTGGCACCAATGACGAGTGAAGACTTTGCGCCTAGGAGTATCGGTCGCGCTCGCCTGCGCGTTTCTCGGAGGTTGGACGCCCGCATCGCCTGCCGCCGCTGGCGACAAATCGGATTTCATTGCGCCTGAAGATCAGGCATTGGTGGTGTTCATCCAGAACGTACGCGAAGACGAGACCATGAAGTTCGTGGTGTTCGAGGCGGACCGAACCTGCATAGCGGAAGTCGGCGGCCGCCAGGCCGAGGTCGTTCCGATGAAGCCCGGCACCTACACGTTTTACACGACCGGCTACAGCACCGAGCGCATCGAGCTTCACCTCGAGGCTGGGCGCACGTATTTCGTCCGGCTCCACACGGTCGCACGCGCCTTTGCTCGCAAGTCCACCGTCACGCCCGTACGTCGCGGCACCGAATCATACATGCAGCTCCGAACCTGGCTAGATGGGGCGCACATCACCCACGCGAGCGACGATCCATGTCATGGGAGGAAGCTCGGGGAACGCAAGAAGCGAACCGCACGCCGCGTCCTCGAAGGCGATGCCGATTGGATCGAGGGCGGCGAGGTCTACCAGGCCAGGCACACCCTTCACGAGCAAGACGGCTTCACCAAACACGAGCTCGAGACGATGAGCCTCGAGTCACCACAGAGGTGAGATGAGCGACGCCGGTCAGTTGATTGCAAGCGCGGCGGAGGTCTACGAGGAGTTCTTCGTTCCCGCGCTTTTCGGCCCCTGGGCTCCTCGCTTGGTCACCCGAGCCGGCCTCGGCCCCGGAGATGAGGTCATCGATGTGGCTTGCGGGACGGGCGTCCTCGCGGTGGAGGCTGAAAAAGCCGTGTCGCCCAATGGGATCGTCGTGGGCGTCGATCTCAATCCCGGAATGCTGGCCGTCGCCCGTCGCAAGGCCAGCCAAGTAGACTGGCAGCAAGCGGCCGCTGAAGACTTGCCGTTCGACGACTCGAGCTTCGACGCAACCCTGAGTCAGTTCGGGCTCATGTTCTTCACCGACCCACGGGCCGCGCTCCGCGAGATGTGGCGAGTCCTCGGCCCGGGCGGCCGTTTCGTCGTTGCCGTGTGGGACGCGCTCGAAAACGCGCCCGGCTACGCGGCGGTCACCGCGCTGCTGTCTCGTCTCTTTGGCGCCGACATCGCCGATCTGCTGAGGTCTCCCTATTCATTAGGCGACCCCACTGCACTCGCCTCCCTCCTCACGAGCGCTCAAATCCCCAACCCGAAGATCGACCGGGTCCCTGGCGAAGCGCGCTTTCCTTCCATCCGCTCATGGATGCACACCGACGTGCGCGGCTGGACGCTCGCCGACAAGCTTGACGACGCGCAATTCGAGCGTTTGGCCGCCGAGGCCGAAACAGTGCTGCAACCGTTCGTGACCGCCCAAGGCGACGTCCGATTCCCCCACCCCGGGCTGGTCATCACCGCGACCAAAACGTAGCCCCAAGCCAATTCGCGTAGATGTATCTTTCTCAGAGACCATGTACGCTGAGCGGTGGAGTGCTCTCTTCCAGCACCCCGGGGAGGTGCCATGGAAACCGAGACTTACGAGATCGCGCCCGATATCTTTCGCCTCAGCACGTTCGTGCCCGAGGTCGGACCGACCGGGTTTACGTTCAATCAGTTCCTGATTCGCGCCGATGAGCCGCTGCTTTTCCACACAGGCCCGCGCGCGATGTTTCCCTTGATACGCCAAGCAGTGGCATCACTCATGCCCGTCGAGTCGCTTCGGTGGATCGCGTTCGGCCATGTCGAATCGGACGAGTGCGGCTCGATGAATCAGTGGCTCGAGGCTGCGCCGCAGTCTACCGTGGCTCACGGCCAGACCGGCTGCATGGTTTCGCTCAACGACTTGGCGGACCGCGCCCCGCGCGCCCTCGACCAAAACGAAGTGCTCGACCTCGGCGGCAAGCGCGTGCGCCACCTCGACACGCCTCACGTTCCCCATTGTTGGGAAGCGCGCGTTCTCTTCGAAGAGACGACACGTACGCTTCTGTGCGGGGATCTGTTCACGCATCTCGGCAAGGGCCCTGCGCTGACATCGAACGAGATCATCGGCCCCGCAAAGGAAGCCGAAGCCGTCTTTCAGGCAAGCTGCCTGACGCCGACAACAGGCCGAACCATCCGCTCGCTGGCCGAGCTCCAACCCGCGGTCTTGGGCGTGATGCACGGCTCGTCTTTCAACGGCGACTGCGCAGCAGCGCTACGAGACTTGGCTTCGGTATACGACGAGCTGCACGCAGCGGCACAGTGAGATCCCACCTCTCCAAATCCCGCTTCCTCGCCGGCCTCCAATGCCATCGCCAGCTCTACTGGCGCGTGCGCG
>DATIUW010000355.1:0-5559 GCA_035466435.1 Polyangiales bacterium
GACGGGGTGAACCTCGTGCCTTACGTGACGGGCGAAAACGAGGAAAGGCCCCATCAAGCGCTCTTCTGGCGAGCCGATCACATCTGGGCGATTCGGGATGGTGACTACAAGCTGATTTTGAGCGCACGCGACGGGTGGGCCGAGCTCTACAACTTGGCCACCGACCAATCGGAGGAGATCAATCTGAGAGAGCAGATGCCGGAGCTCTACGACAAGCTGCGAAAAGAGCACGAGCAATGGCAAAAGGAAAAGCTCAAGGTCAAGCCCATGTGGCCGCGGATCATGGATAAGAAGTTCGTGATCGATGGCAAGGAATACTACTTCCCTGCTTGATGACTCGTCTCTGAACGAACCGACTGCGTACGATGAAGAACCGATTCTCAGCCTCGTCATTGCTCGTCATCTGCGCGGCTGCCTGGCTCGCACCGAGCTCGGCTCTTGCCGTGCCCAAGATGGACGTCAAGGTCTTCCTAGGCGTCGGAAGCACCACTTTGGTGCCACGCGTTCCTGAAATCGATCTATACGTGGGAGACCCTCCCGAATTTCTGGGCACCGTCGGGGGTCGCAACGGGGGCACGTTCCCCAACTGGGATGTCGGGCTTTCCGCGCGTGTTCGACAGAGAAAGCTATTCGCGGAAATCGGCATCGTGTTCAGCCAGTTTCGATTCAGTATCAACGAGCAGATCGCACTCGTGGCCGAGGCGCAAGGGGAGCCGCTCGACGAGCGAATCCTCGGTCGGACCGCGAGGATGAACTCCTTGGATTTTCCGATTACGGCGGGCTACATCCCTTATTCCAACCCCTACTTCACGCTCTTTCTCTACGGTGGATTGGTCAACAAGTTCAACCTCAAGGGCTTCATCGATCTCGGCGACCGTCGCGCCTTAAGGTTCCGGCCCATGGACATTCCCGGTTTTCCACTGGTGATCTATCAGGCGGGAGCTCGTCTGGGCGTCGCGTTCGACCTCGGCCCATTCAACTTCGACTTCAACTACACCATCGGGATGAACAGCATCACCAAGACGGAGTTCCGGACGAACAGCCACGTCTTCCAGTTCAATCTCGGCTGGCTGTTTTAGGCGATTGATTACGAGCCGGCTGCGCTGAAGAAGCTTTCGATCTTCTGGTGGAGCTCGTGGAGGTGCTTGCTCGCGTGGTCCTTTTGCCCGCTATCGAGGAGACCATAAACGAACAGAAGCGCTTCGCGCCCTTCGGCTCTACGCACTCGAGGCGGACGGGCCTTCGGCCCCCAGTCCTCCCGGTTTTTCCATTCCTTCCAGAGGGTCTCCCGGATCACCTCGGGCCCGGGGTGCTTTCGAAAGACGGCAGACACTCGTTCTACCCGGCGCTCGTCGGCCTCGAGCCGCACGGCCGATTCGTCCGGAAGGCCGGCCACGTATGCGCGCAACGCGCTTACTTGTCGGTCGCTCAAGCTGCCTGCCCAGTCCTCCACCGCATCTACGAATTGGTCTTGGCGTTTGTCGAGGCGGACTTCGGAAGGCTTTTCGATGTCCTCTCTGGCCTCGTCGAGTCTCGTCTGGATGCGCGCCTCGACGAAGTCGATCTGGTCATCCCGTAAGGTCGCGAGAATCGGCGATGCCTCGTCGATGATGGCTCCGGCGGCGATGTCCAGGATATCGTCCACTTGGCGTTCCATCCCGAGAAGCTTCTTTTCGGTCAGGCCCTTGGCAATCGCCACGTCGACCGTGGCAACCAGCATGTCCACCTTGCTGTCGAGCGCCTCGGGCGCCGCCGCAATCAGCCGGTCGACGGAGGCGCGCGTCGCGGCCGTCTGTGCTTCGTCGAGATTGAGCTCGGTTGCGATCTGTCGCGTCACCCAGCGGGCGCCCAAGTTTTGTAGGAGCCCGGTGCAACCACCGACCCAGAGCACGAAGATGCTCAGCGAGATGAGCGCGGGAGTCCGAAATCGACGGGAAGGCGTGATGGGCATGGAGCAGACGCGAGAGCCGGGACTCAGAAGATTTCCGGAACGAAGCTCTGATCTTCGAGCGGTGGGCGAATGTATTTCACGTTGTTTTGACGCTCGGGGAGCTTCAGTCGCGGTTCGGGCACCTCGGTGTAAGGAATCAGGCTCAGCAGGTGCGCGATGACGTTCAGCCGCGCCCGCCGCTTGTCGTCGCCGCGGACCACATACCACGGCGCCTGCTTGATGTCGGTGTGTGCAAACATCTCGTCTTTGGCGATCGAGTAGTCGACCCAATGCTGCCGCGCCATCAGGTCGACGTCGCTGATCTTCCAGCGGCGAATGGGATCGGAGATTCGCTTCTTGAAACGGCGCTCTTGCTCTTCGTCACTGACGGAGAACCAATACTTGATCAAGATGATTCCCGAGCGGACGAGCATGCGCTCGAATTGGGGGCAGGAGCGCAGAAACTCCCGGTATTCCTGCTCGGTGCAATAGCCCATCACTCGCTCGACGCCCGCGCGGTTGTACCAACTGCGATCGAAGCAAACCATCTCGCCTGCCGCAGGCAGATGCTCGACGTAGCGCTGGAAGTACCATTGGGTGCGCTCGCGTTCGGTCGGCTTTGCGAGCGCCTCCACGCGGCAGATCCGTGGATTGAGGCTTTGGGTGATGCGCTTGATTGCCCCGCCTTTGCCTGCTGCATCGCGGCCCTCGAAGATCACCACGACTTTGAGGCCCTGGGTCTGGATCCACTTCTGAAGCTTCACGAGCTCCACCTGGAAGTCGGCCATCGACTTCTCGTAGTAGGCCTTCTTCAGCTTCGGCTTCTTTGGGGGGATCGCGTCGCTTCCAATCGGTCGCAACGGCGCCTCTTCGCCCGACTGCTCCTTTTCCTTGCTCGTCATGTCGCCTTCGCTCCGGATTAATTGAGCTTGTCATAGCATGCTCGACCGTGACAGCCGCATCGCAGATCGCTAGCATGCCGCCCCATGCCGGTGCCGAAGCCGATTTTGCCGCCCTATGACATCGAGGAGTGGCGCAAGAAACCGTTCCCGGAAAGGATGCGGATGGTGTGCCAGTCCTGGGCGCTGCAAGGCTACGGCACGCCCTGGCCGATCTACCTCGTCTACATCCTCAAGATCGTCTTCTACGTCTGGGTATGGAGCTTTTTTTGCTCCTTCACGCCCGGGCTCGGAAACCTGGGCAACTTCGGCGCGTGGTATTTCGAGCCCATTGCGCTTCAGAAGGCGGTGCTTTGGAGCATGGCCTTCGAAGGGCTGGGGCTCGGGTGCGGGAGCGGTCCGCTCACCGGCCGGTACAACCCCCCTTTCGGCGGGGCCCTCTACTTCTGCCGGCCTGGTACGACGAAGGTCCCGCTGTTTCCGGGGCTGCCGGTCTTGGGGAGCTCGACCCGAACCTGGCTCGACGTCGCGTTGTACGTCGCGCACATGTTTTTCTTGTTCCGCGCATTGATGGCGCCGGAGCTCTCGCTCGAGCACTTCCTGCCGACGATCATCCTGCTCCCGCTGCTCGGAATCACCGACAAGACGATCTTCCTCGCCTCGCGGGCGGAGCACTACTACACGGCGCTGGTTTGCTTCTCGTTCGCGGGCGACTGGCTCGCCGGCTCGAAGCTCGTGTGGGTCGGAATCTGGATGTGGGCCGCGACTTCCAAGCTGAATCATCATTTCCCCTCGGTCATCGCCGTCATGCAGAGCAACAGCCCGCTGACTCGCATCGGCTCGTTGCGCAAGCTTCTCTATCGAAGCTACCCCGACGACCTACGCCCTTCGCGCCTCGCGCACGTGATGGCCCATGCAGGCACCGTGGTAGAATACGCGTTTCCCATCGCCTTGCTGCTGGGCGACGGCGGAACCGTGACGACCGTCGCGCTGATGGTGATGCTGGTGTTCCACATCTTCATCACGAGCAGCATTCCCATGGGCGTTCCCATCGAGTGGAACGTGATCATGGTCTACGGGGGCTTCGTCTTGTTCGGACACCATGCGGACGTGAACGCCTTCAGCATCAGCTCGCCTTGGCTCGTGGCCTTCCTCGCATTCGCCTTGGTAGGCGTGCCGGTCTTCGGCAATTTGGTGCCCTCCCGCGCATCGTTCTTGTGCTCGATGCGATATTACGCCGGTAACTGGGCATACAGCGTCTGGCTTTTCGAGGGTGACTGCTCGAAGAAGCTCGACACGCACCTCACCAAAGTCGCGCCCCGGGTCCAGGATCAGCTTCGGAAGTTCTACGACGAGGAGACCATCATCGCGACGATTTCCAAGGTGATGGCGTTCCGGGCGATGCATTTGCACGGCCGATGCCTTCAGATCCTTCTTCCCAAGGCCGTCGACGACATCGACCGGTACGAGTACCTGGACGGCGAGCTGGTCGCTGGGGTGGTCATTGGCTGGAACTTCGGCGAAGGACACCTCCACAACTTGCAACTCCTGCGTTCGATCCAGGAGCAGTGCCACTTCGAGGAGGGCGAGCTCCGGTGCATCTTCGTCGAGTCACAGCCGATGGGCCGGCCTCATCATGCCTGGACCATCGCCGATGCGGCCACGGGGGTCATGGAGACCGGGAGAATCGAGGTGAAAGACCTCCTCGAGCTGCAACCGTGGCCGCCAGCCCAATGGAACGCTAACCCTGCCGCGGCAGGTCGAGCGCGAGCTTGATGACGACCAGGTCACGGATGAGATCGTCCGGCATGCCCGGGTAGGTGATGCCGAAGTCCTGCCGATTGATGGAGAACTCCGCGTTTGCGTTCACCGCCCCATCGGTGATTTGGATGGTCGCTGGGAAGGTCACGCGCTTCGTCACGCCGTGCAGGGTCAGGTCCCCGGTGATCATGTGTCCGTCGCCTTCTTTGTCGATTCCGGTGGACCGGAACGTGGCCGTTGGGAACTTCTCCACGTCGAAAAAGTCGGGAGACTTGAGGTGCTTGGTGAGCTTTTCCTCGTCGGCGTAAAGCGATGCCGTTTGAATCGTGATGTCGATCTGACTGCTTTCGATCGGCTCGCCCACCTCGACCTTTCCAGCGAAATCCGTGAAGCCGCCGTCGTGGCTCTTGGTGACCTTCGCGCCGACGAATTCGATCTTGCTGTTCGAAGGGCCGATCACCAACACGGTTGCCGCGGGGCTGTCCTCGACAGTGCCGGTCGCCGCCACCGCCTCGTTTTCGACTGGCGCTTCGACCGTGGCAGGGGTGACGTCGGCGCCTGGGTCTTTGCACCCCGACGCTGCGAGGCTGAAGAGAGCTAGAAAGAGAGCTGTACGCATGGAACCTCCTTGCGGCACCGTTATGGGGACGCACGACGCGGGGTCAATCGGCAGATCGCTTGGATTACAACTCGCCTACAAACCGTAGAACCAACCAGAATTCCAAAAGAATCAGGAAAGTTGGCTCACGCATGAAACGCTTCGATAATCGCTGGCAGCGTGGGCCGTTGTAACCTAGGCTTCGGCCAGTTTTCGGGGAAGGAGCAGCTGGAAATGACAGCAAGAGCAATTGGTGTATTCGCTTTGGTGCTCGCAATGGCGAGCCCCGCCATGGCCGGGCCGGCAAACTCGGTCATCGGCGGCAAGAAGCTGGAAGAGGACATGGTCCACAGCGGCGGCGTTGGATATCC